>CALAVF010000406.1 GCA_937892315.1 uncultured Prevotellaceae bacterium
TCTACGAGGGTACGACCCAGTTGCAGACCGTGGCTGCCATCCGCTACATCACCTCGGGCTTCTACGCCAACGTCATCAAGGACTTCGAGGCAGAACCCGTGGCTGCCGAGTACGCCGCCTACGCCGAGCGCATCAAGGCGATGAACGAACTGCTCGCCGCCGCCATCGAGAAAGCCAAGGCCCCCGGCTGTCAGGATTTCCTTGACCTCTGTGCCCGCAAACTCTACGAGATGACCGCCTACGTCATCATGTCTCACCTGCTCCTTCAGGACACCCAGCGTGCTCCCGAACTCTTCGGCAAATCTCTCGTGGTCTTCATCAACTACGCCGAGAGCGAAGTTGCCAAGCACAGCAACTACATCAACCGTCTCGATGTCGAGCAGTTGGCAAGTTACGTGCAGGAGTAAGACACACACATGTTATATCTACAAAGGCTGACCCCCACTATGGAAGTCAGCCTTTTTCTATGCCCTTTTGAGAATTTTATCCAAAAAAGATAATCCTTTTAGGATAATTCTTGGATTTTAGTCAAACGTCAAGTGTGGGAGGGAGTTGACGATGTCCACAGTTTGGGTGCTGACGTTGATGACGGAGAGGAGGAGGTCAAGGATGTAGCGGGGTTTGCCATGTTCGCGTCCCCAGTCGTTGGCATCGTTCTTGATGAGGGACTTTTTGTCGATGGAGATGCAGTAGCGTTCCAGAATCCACTCGATGGCACTCTTGCCGTTCACGATGTAGTCGTAGGCTTTCAGGGGGATGTTTTCAAGACGGATGTTGGCGTTGTAGAGGATGACGCTCTTGTCGTCTTTGCTGCGGAACTTCATCTTCGGATCTACCCGGAAGTAGGCGTAGTCATCTTGGTCGGCACGTTGGGCAGAGGTGATGTGTACTACCACTTCGGGATGCGGTGGCACCTTCTCGTAGTTCAGGTGCAGGTCAGCCAGTTGCTTGCCAGCCTTATAGAACGCCATAAATTCCTCAATGCGTTCCACGATGGGGATTCGGGGGAGTGACTTCTTCAAGTCGGCAGCGAAACGCTCACGGTAGTCCTTCGAGTGCAGCAAACCATAGACATAATAGAAAATCATCTCCTTCGTGATGTTCTTCGCCCCACCGTAGCGATTCCGCACCTCCTTCAATATCCAATCGGTAATGCCATCCCTACGGATGTAGTCATCATCGGGGGCATCATCAAAGAGAGACTTTTGCTTGTGGGTGTTCTCTTCGTACCAATAGAGAGGGAAGCATTGACACCCACTATTCATTCCCAAATCTGGAATCATATTTGTTATAATGGGCATAAAATCTTTATTGCTTCCCACACAGGGAACACATACTATCAAATTCTGCCTATCACCATTGATAAACAGTTTGGTTTGTTGATAAGTACGCTGAATCCATATCTTATCATAATATATGTACTGCTTACAATAAGGTCTATAATATCCTGTTTTATAAACATTATCTTTGTATGTTATTAAAGTGCCTTGTTCACATGCTGTTATTAGAGAATCATTCCAACTAATCTCCGTTTCAGCATACTCTACTTCTTTTACAAGTTTTAGAGACAACTTCTCCTGCATCTCTTTGTAATATGCTATCGTTTTATGCATATTATGATTAAGACTCTTTCTATTGAAGTTCCAAACCCAAGTGTCTCGTGAAGAAGCAATTCCCAAAGAATATGTCATGAAAAAGCATTTTTCCCCTTTGCCAAACTTCTTTAATGGGAATAAAGGCAATAATGTATCAAAAGAGGTGTCTCTTTGATTTATCCAATCACCTTTCTCATTCGGCACAATATCCGTCCACTCCATTCTCTTGACAGATCGGAAGTCGTGTACCATTTTTAGTTTCTGTTCGCGACTCAGATAGTCGCCAATATCGTGATAATAAATTGTTGCCATAACATTAATTATTTATGATTAATTCATGGATAATTTGTGATCATTTATGTTGAAGAAAAAAACACGAATTCCCATGAATTAGCCATGAATTTTTCATGAATTATTTTTTGCTTTTTTGACTAAGATGGTGATGGCAATGGGTGTACGAGAACCAGAGCCAAAGACTTTGCCACCTTCTTTGCGAGAGAGTTCGCCACTGGTGCGTTGATTACCTCGCAGGTTGAAAACATAGATTTTATCAAATTCCTTTTCGAGACATTGACGCATACCGTCTTGCCCTAAGCCATCAAGCCATGCTCCATTGCTGATAAAGGCGACAATACCACCATCTGGACATTGGGCAATGCGGTCACTTGCCCAACGAATTGCCTTAATATATGAATCATAAGTTGCTTTAACAGAATTTGCAGAAGAGTATTTTACATAGGTTTCCTCTATTCTTTTATCCAAATGTTCATACTTCAAGTTCTGTGCATTATCGTTTGCACTCTTCTGCCCCACCGAATACGGCGGATTCCCGATTATCACCCTCACTGGTGCTTTCTTCTGTTTAATCACACGCTCCGAGTTTTCGGGCAGGAGTTGGGAGAAGATGTCGTTGTCGCCGTGTTCGTTGAGTTGGAAGGTATCGGTCAGGCAGATGCCATTGTAAGGCAGATAGTCGGGTTGGTCGCTGCCCATGATGTCGTGATAAACGCTCTCGATGTTGATGTCTGCAATGTAGTAAGCCAAGAGGACGATTTCGTTGCAATGGATTTCCTTCTGGTATTTGCGTCGCAAGTCTTCCTTCCTGATGAGACCGCTCTGCATCAGGCGAGTGATGAACGTGCCTGTGCCCACGAAGGGGTCGAGGATATGGACATTCTCTTCTGACAACGATGTGTTGAATTCGTCACGCAAGATGTCTTCAACCGAGTGAATGATAAAATCGACGCACTCCACAGGCGTATAGACAATGCCGAGTTTCTCTACGGTCAAAGGAAACGCACCCTTGAAGAACTTCTCGTAAAGATTCTTGATGACCGTCTGTTTACCCTCCAGATTGTCAATGTTACCCACGTTGACCCGCACCGACTGATAGAACTTGTCCAGCACCTGGGTGTCCATCTCGAAGCCTTCCGTTTCGAGAAACTCCAGCATGAACTGCATCGACTTGCTCACCGCATTGTTATTTACAAACTGATAGTCGCTGAACAAGGCATCGAACACGGGCCGCATAATCATGTGTTGTGCCAACATTTCGATGGCTTGTCCCTCGTCCACACTGGGGTTGATGTTGCGTTGCAAACCTGCCACAAACTCTTGGAAATGCTCTCGTGCTGAAGGGTTCTCCTTCACCAACCGAGTGATGCGTTCGATGAACTTGCGAGCAATCTCGCCCACCGACTTCGCCCAGTTCTCCCAGTAGAGTTTGTCACCCACCTTCTCCACCAGTTTGGCATAGATGCCATCCTGCAAAGCGCCGAAACGCAGTTCCAACTGCTGTGCCACCTGTGCAGAGTCGAGCATGATGGCATCACCCTCGTCGCCCACTTCGGCGACACGAGTCGAATACACATCCTCTGCCATCGAATAACTGCCACTTGGCACACCGCCCGCAATGATTTTGTCGGGACGTTTCTTGTTCAGATTGATTTGGTTGACATGGGCATTGAATGCCTCGTCGTGACTGCGGAGGGCATTGAGAATGGTCCATACCACCTTAAACCGCTCGTTATCGGCAAGTGCCTGCTCGGGAGTGATGTCACTTGGCACGATGACAGGAATGATGATGTAGCCATACTTCTTTTCCTTGTCGGTGTTCTTTCCGAAGGTACGCATCACACGCCCCACACTCTGCACCACCTCCACCTCGCTGTTGCGTGGTGAGAGGAAGATAACGGCATCGAGGGCTGGCACATCCACCCCCTCGCTAAGACACCGCACATTGCAGAGCACACGACACTCATTCGGGTCGTCCGCCTCGGCTTTCAACCATGCCAATCGCTCGTTGCGTGTGGCGGCATCCATCGAACCGTCGATGTGCTGTGCCCGAATATTCACCACCCTGTCCGCCTCTTGTTCCGAAAGGTCTTTCTTGTAGTCGCTGCTCACCTGCGAAAAATAGCGGGCAATCTGCGTGGAAGAGAAGTTGGGATTGCTCTTGGTGGGGTTGATGGTTTGACAAAACGCCACCGCACGACGCATCAGCACAGGGTCTTGCTCACGGGTGATGCCGTGGTCGCCCTTGATACGCTTGGAGAGTCCGTTGATGCAACCAATCAGTTTGGTGGCATCGTCAAACTGCAACTCCTTCGGTTTCTCGCTCTCGGGAGCAGCATTGTATTGTGCCTTGATGTTGTCTGCCATACTCTTGGGGATGTCCTCTTCGCTCACGGTGAGCACCAGCACCTTGTAGTCGCACAGGAGCCCTTGGCTGACGGCATCGTTGAAGGTGAGGCGGTGGAACTCCTTGCCGTAAATGGTTTCATCGTCCATCGAACAGAGCACATCGTCGTTTTCGGCAGCCTTCACCTTGACTGACTCTCGGTAGAGCCGAGGGGTGGCAGTCATGTAGAGTCGCCGACGGGCAGGAATGCGCTGGTTGTCATGCACTTTGGTGAAGTTCGACTCATCCCGGTCTTTCAGTTTCACGCCTGTGGTGCGGTGTGCCTCGTCGCAGATGCAGAGGTCCACCTCCCTACCATATTCGTGGAGGGCATCGCTCACTACATCAATGCTCTGATAGGTGGAGAAGATGACGATACGCACTTGTTCCTTCTCATAGCGACGCAACTGCCGAAGCACGGACTTCACGTTGGTGGTGGCAGGCACCGCCAGTTCCTGTATGCTGGCATCGGTGGCATCGTCGTCCTGCATCTTGCGGCTCACTTTGGCATCGGAGCAGATACAGATGGCACGCATCTCGTCGGTGCGGTCACTCATCCACGCGTTGAGGGTCTGCCCCAACAGGGCAATGCTCGGCACAAGGAAGAGGACAAAACCGTCCTTCTCGGTGAGTTGTTCCGCTATTTTCAGAGATGTGTAAGTTTTTCCTGTGCCACACGCCATGATGAGTTTGCCCCGTTCGTTGCCCCCTTCCACAAAGTGGCGATACGTGTCTGCTATGGCACGAAGTTGGTGCGCACGGGGTTGTTTGCCAGAGAGTTGCGCTTTCTTGCCATACAAGCCTTGGTGGAGTTTCAGCCAATCAACAGACGAACTTTCCAACTCGAAGAGGTTGATTTTGTTGAACGGCAGCGTGAGGTTGGTAATGGCTTTTTGTGCGTTGATGCCCCACGGACGGCGAGTGGTTTCCACCCATACAAGGTTGCTGAAACCGCGTGTCTGGAAAGTCTCATCTTCGGTAAAGGAGCGGATGGAGTTGGCGAGAAAACTATCCACCATGCCTTTCTCGATGGTGGTGTCCTCGTCATAGCACTTGCACTGAATCGCCCAATAATCGCCCGTGTCGGTACGAGCCACGAGGTCGATGCCGAGGTCTGTGCCTCCAAAGTCTTTTCTGCCGGGAAACTCTTCCCACAGCCACACCCGTTCGAGGTTGGCATAACGTGGGTCGGTGAGGAACCAAAGTTTCATCAGCCGTTCGAAATCCTGCCCTTTCTCACGCTCGGTGAGGGACTTCTGACGGATTTCGGACAGAATGTCAAGAATGCCATACGTTGGTGCAGGGGCATGGCTCGCCTGTGTTAGATTCTCTTGCATGGTTGGTCGGACGCTTTACAAATCTAAATTGATGGTTCGGTTAGTATGTCAAAGACACTGACGGACATAAAGAAAGCGTACCACTTTCCGTGTTTCATTCCTACGTTCAGGGTAGCGTCCGACCAAAGAGTTTACCTTCTCAGTGAAATGAAAGGAAAGGGTACGCCCAAACATAGGCGTATCCCGTTCCTTCGGTTCACTGATTGTCTGGTCGGACTATTTTGAACGTAGAACCTTCAGAATTGAATACGTTGATTCAATGTGCCACAATGTCTGCTTGCGAGGGGCACGAGTGGGTGCCAAACGCTTGCAAGGACAAAAGTACGGAAAATTTGGGAAAGAGGGAAGGGATTGGGTGAGTTTTTGTAAAAAAAGGGAATTTATGAGTAGGAAATAGGGATGTTTTTGATGTGAAAGGGAAGAAAAAAGGGGAAAAGAAGTGAGGGTGTCTATTTCAACAGTTTCCTCTCTCCATCTCCTTCCAGCACTTTCATTTGCTGAATGGCTATTTGGTTGAGTTTCAAAAGCCGTTCACGCTGTGGCATTCCCTCGTTGATAAGCACGGAATTGATGTTCTCCATGTTGGAGAGGCAGATGAGTTCATTGATAGTGGCGTAGTCGCGAATGTTGCCTTGGAGCGTGGGGTTGGCATCGCGCCATTGCTTGGCTGTCATGCCAAACATTGCCACGTTGAGCACATCGGCTTCCTCGGCATAGATGATGCTGGCTTGCAAGGGGGTGACTTCGTCTGGTATCAGATGGTGCTTGATGGCATCCGTATGAATGCGGTAGTTGATTTTGGAGAGTTCCCGTTTGGCTGTCCAGCCCAACAGTTTCTGCTCTTCCGCCTTCAGCCGTTGGTATTCTTTGACGAGCAAAAGTTGAAACTTCGGACTGATCCACATCCCGAAATGATAGGCAATATCACGATGTGCATACGTTCCGCCATAACGTCCTGCCTTAGACACAATACCTATCGCCTTTGTCTTTTCTATCCAATTCTTCACGGAAAGTACAAAGTTGTTACTACCTGCCCTATTTTTAATTGTACCGAATTCGGTACAATTAAAAATAGGATTATACAGCATCTCCCATTCTCCGAGGTATTCTATTGTACTCTTCAAACTGAGCCAACGAAATATGATGTGCTCTTGCATCTGGCTACGAGCCATGTCGGTCAAAGAAATATAGTCCTCGTCATGATTCGAAATGACCGTTATTTCCGCGTTTTGTACTGTGATTTTTGCCATATCCTTTGAACTTAGAACCTTCAGAATTGAATACGTTGATGAAATGTGCCACAATGTCTGCTCAGCGAGGGGCACGGGTGGGTGCCAAACGCTTGCAAGGACAAAAGTACGGAAAATTTGGGAAAGAGGGAA
>CALAVF010000407.1 GCA_937892315.1 uncultured Prevotellaceae bacterium
TGTTCATCAGCAACAGGCTTTCATGGGTCTCACTCAACCTCGGCCAACTGCCTCTGTTCTTTTTCTGTTAGCAAAGTTAGCATATCTCAACAAAACAACAAAGGATTTGAAGAAAAATTTCTCCAAATCCTTTACTTTTTAACATTCCGAGCGTTTATTCACCAAGTTGAACTGCAAACGACATGGCTTTTCCGGCAGGAGTCTTACCCCAAATCCAAAGCGTCTGTTCGTCGCTCGCCTGTGCGGAGCGGAAGGCTGATTCGATGTCGGCAGCCGACTTGATGTTTTGGTTATTTGCCTTCAGGATGATGAAGCCCTCTGGCACACCAGCATCCTTCAGGTAGCCACTCTTCAGGTTCGTCACCTGCACACCATAGGAGAGGCTGAGCGTCTTCTTCTGGCTGTCGGTCAGTTCCTTAAACTCGGCGCCGAGCACATCCACTTTCTGCGACTTGATGACATTGGTGCTGCCCTTCGCATTGCGGAACGTGATGGTCGTGGTCTTCTCCTTCTTGTCGCGGATGTAACCAATCTGAGCCTGGTCGCCCGGGCGATACTTCGTCGTAGCCTCTTGCAGTTCAGACATCTTCGTCACCTTCTTGTCACCGACCGAGATGATGACATCCCCGCTCTTCAAGCCAGCCTCCTCGGCAGCACCATCTTCCGACACCTCAGCCACATACACACCGTCCACTGTGCCAAAGTCTGCCGTGAACTTCTCGTCCTCATGCTTCTTCGCGTCGATGTAGTCATGCAGAGTCATACCGCTGATGCCGATGAGTGCACGCTGAACCGTTCCGTATGCCTGCAAGTCAGCCACCACCTTCTTCATGATGGTTGTCGGAATGGCAAAACCGTAGCCCGAGAAAGAACCCGTCTGAGAATAAAGCATCGCGTTGATGCCCACCAGTTCACCCCTCGTGTTGACCAACGCCCCACCAGAGTTACCCTGATTGATGGCAGCATCCGTCTGGATGAACGACTCAATGCCATTCTTGTGGGCACCGAGGTTACGAGCCTTTGCCGACACGATGCCCGCCTTCACCGTCGAAGTGAGGTTGAACGGATTGCCCACGGCGAGCACCCACTCGCCCACTTTCAGATTGTCAGAATCACCCACCACGATAGCAGGCAACCCCGTGGCTTCAATCTTCAGCAGCGCCAAGTCGGTGTCAGCATCCAAGCCAATCACCCGTGCCGTAAACTCACGGTTGTCATTCAGCGTGATGGTGATTTCGTCAGCATTCTCCACCACGTGGTTGTTCGTCACGATGTAACCATCCTCCGAGATAATCACACCCGAACCAGCAGCCTCACGCTTCGGAGTCTGCATCTGCCGACGCTGCGTGCCGCCACCCTGTCCACGGCCAAAGAACTCACCAAAGAAGTCCTCAAACGGGTCGCGATACTCGATGGTCTGCGTCTTGCCGCCCTGCACCACCTTGATATACACCACCGCATTGCAAGCCTTCTCTGCCGCCTCGGTCAAGTCCACCGGCTGAGCAGCGGGCATCGACGCATGAGAGAGATTCATCACACCACTACCCGTCTCCTCAGCCACGATTTCCGTCGCCGGAGGAGCCTTCAAAGCCGAAGCGACCGACTTCTGAGAGAGAGAATAAGCAAACGCACCTGTCAATCCTGAAAAAAAGGCAACACAAGCCAGTGTGCCCCAAAATCTTTTTGTTGTCTGTTTCATTGTCATTCTTTTTATGTGATTATTCATTACTTTTAT
>CALAVF010000408.1 GCA_937892315.1 uncultured Prevotellaceae bacterium
GTATGATTATCATACCTCGACATGAATTGATACGACACGAGGGAGCGACGAAGGGTAAAATGGAAAAATCTCGTTTATCAAACGTTTTGCTTGGCAATGAATAGGCGAAAATCTTCCAGGTCGGCTTGGTTGGGATGTCCGACATGGAGAGGTCCCATCGAGCCCCGACAGGTAAATTCCTCTGAAGAAACGGTGATGCCCTGTGCTTCGAGGAGTTGCCGCATTTGGGGAACGGGCGACTTGATGATGGCACAAGAGCCGAAACAAATCACCTTCTTCACCTGCTCGGGTTTGAGCGTCTTGATAAAATCAACGACGGCACTGTTCACTTTGCCCAACATGACACCACTGCCCAGATAGAGGGTGTCAACGGGTTCTGTGAGTGGAACAGCGACGGTTTCGGGTTTCACACCCGTAAGTTCACGAATCACGCCGACCATCTTCTCTGTGTGGCCGAACTTGCTGAAATAACGAATTGCGATGCTCATATTTTATCTTGTTTTTATGTGATTATACGACCATTTTCTCTATTTCCTCTCGATGCTCAAACAACGTGCAGCCGCCTGTATGCTCCCATCCGATGGCTTTGGCAGCACGAATCTTGCGGAAGAGGGGCGACTGGAGGGCTTTCCGCACTCCCATCTCGGCTACGTTGCTGTCGCTGAAAGGCGAGAAGGGGCAGGGTTCTGCCGATCCATCGGGACCAATATGGAAGAATCCACGACCAGACGCCAGACAGCCCCCAAGGGCTTTCTCGTCGCCGGGGAAAGAGAGGAAGATGATGTCGGCATAGGTCTTTCGACGCTCCACCAAGAGGGCTTCCATCTCTGCCACATGCTCGTCGGCGAACGCCAGATGCTCCGTGCCTGGTTCCGTCGGCACATACTCCACATAAAAGACGATTTTGCAACCGTAAGAACGGAGGGTGTCGATGAACTCAGGCGAGGTGACATAGCGGTAGTTCTCGGTGGTCACAGTGATGCTGGTGCCAAAGAAAAGGTCATCCTCCTTCAGCATCTCCATCGACTGCATGGCACGCTTGAACACCCCCTTGCCGCGGCGTTCGTCCGTGCCCATCGCCGTGCCTTCAATGCTGATGATGGGCACCATGTTGAGGTGCTGGCGGAAAAACTCCATGTAGGAGGGACCAATGAGGGTGCCGTTGGTGAAGATGGGGAAAATCATGTCCTTCACCTCGGCAATGCCCTCCAAGATGTCTTTCCGCATCAGGGGTTCGCCACCAGCGATGAGGGAGAAGTTGATGCCCATGTCGGCAGCCTCGGCAAAGATACGTTTCCACTGCTCCCCCGTCAAGGTGTCCTTGCGTTCTGCCTCCTTATCTTCTGCGATGCCGTTGCTGCGTGCATAGCACCCCTTGCAATGCAGGTTGCAGGTGGTGGAGATGCTGCTGATAAGAAACGGCGGCACCTTCAATCCCTCCTTCTCCTGCACCTTCTTCCGTCGGCTTTCCGACTTCTGAAAGAGCGTCTGCATTCGATAGGCAAACTTCGCCTCACGAGGGTTCGAGAGCACGTTCTTGTATGCCTTTGCCATGATGTTGCGGATGCTGTTGCTCATGTAGGCACCCAAATCTATTGTCGTGTTTTCTGTCATTCCGTCCTGATACTATGCTTTGTTGAACTTCTCCTTACCTTGTTTGCAACGAGGACATTTCCAGTCGTCCGGCAGGTCTTCAAATGCCACACCGTCTTGTTCGGCTGGGTATAGAAGCCGTCTTTTCTGAACTTTAGATCGGAAGAGCACACGTCTGAACTCCAGTCACACTTGAATCTC
>CALAVF010000409.1 GCA_937892315.1 uncultured Prevotellaceae bacterium
TTATATCTGCAAGGTGTTTCGCCAGCCAGATGGACGAACGAGCCTCTCTAAAGACAGTTCTTGGGAACGTTGCCCCAAGAGCATAGAAAGGAACTTTTCAGACCCCGATGTGTTGGCGGTGACGAACATCGGCAGGAAGGTCATCTACGAGCAGCATCGGATGTTGCAGTTTCTTCGTTTTCAGAAGGCAAAGGATGGAACCTATCTGGGTGTCGTCTCTCCCGACCACGATGTGCTGCCCCTGACGGTTGCCCATTTCCGTGATCGCTTCGGCGACCAGCCGTGGCTCATCTATGATGCCAAGCGACGCTACGGGTTCTACTATGACCAGCAGGAGGTGACTCGCATCACTTTTCAGCAGGGGGATTCCCTTCCGTTCGACCTCGAAAGCGGAAAACTGCGTGAGGACTTGCTGAGCGAGAATGAGAAAGTGTTTCAGGAATTGTGGCGGACGTATTTCAAGGCCATCTGCATTCGTGAACGCATGAATCCGCGGAAACAACTGAAAGACATGCCACGCCGCTACTGGAAATATATGACAGAGAAACAATAAATGGGCGTCGCTTTAAACCTTTTGAGGTGTTGTGGCGTCAGAGAAAATAAAAACAAAAAGTGAATATGAAAAAAAATGCAATGATGTTGCTTTTCGCCCTTGCCGTGACAGGTGCATCGGCACAGGACGCAATGAAAAAGCAGAGCGATGGCACCTATGTGGTGAACACGACGACGCTCGGAAAAGATGTGAAAGGTTATGAGGGTGCAACCCCTGTGGAGGTCTATATCAAGAAGGATAAGATTGTGAAGGTGGTGCCGCTTTCCAACAACGAGACTCCCAAGCACTTCGCCAAGGTGAAGCGGGATTACCTGCCGAAGTTTGAAGGCGTGTCTGTGAAGAAGTTCGCCGAGACAAAGGTGGATGCCGTGACGGGTGCAACCATCTCGTCCAACTCCATCCTGGAGAATGTCCGCCTGGGCGTTGAATATTACAAGAAACATAAGTAAAAGTCCGAAGAAAGAGGGCAAAACTTGCTTGGGGATGCCAAGGGGCATTTCCAAGCAGTTTTGTGTACACATATTATATAATATAGAGATGGAACATCCAATCACGCTCAATGACGCACAGCAGATGGTGGACGACTGGATTCGGACATACGGCGTCCGTTATTTCTCCGAACTCACCAACATGGCTGTCCTCACCGAAGAAGTGGGCGAACTGGCTCGCATCATCGCCCGCAAGTATGGCGACCAATCTTTCAAAGAGGGCGAACCGCAAGACCCTGCCGACGAAATGGCAGATGTCCTGTGGGTACTCCTTTGTCTTGCCAACCAGACAGGCGTGAACCTCAGCGAAGCCTTCCGAAAGAACCTTGAGAAGAAAACCTGGAGGGATCAAGACCGCCATCGGAATAATCCCAAACTGGCTTGATGGCAATTCCAATGATGTTTGATGGTCGGCTTTTCGGGAAATTAAAGAACGGCAACGCATGATAACGAAAGACAGCATAGAAACCGCATACAGTTTTCTGCATCAGAAGCGGAACGTCTATATCCATTCTTCTCTCGACTGGCAGAAGGATGACATTGAGTATGCCATCGGTTCCTATGTGGATGACATGAGCCAAGAACTGTACGAGACCTTGTCCGAGGGTCGTTCTGACTTCCTCCGAGACCACCAACGGTTTCAGGAGGACATCACTTGTGCCGTGGAACGATTGGAAGGCATGTTATGATGAAGCGGACATTCCTTGACATGGAGCCCCTGCCTCGTGAGGTCAAGACACAAAAAAGCCACTCGTGCGGAGTGGCTTCTTGGTGGGTGTGATCCGCTTGGGGCTCGAACCCAAGACCCCAACATTAAAAGTGTTGTGCTCT
>CALAVF010000410.1 GCA_937892315.1 uncultured Prevotellaceae bacterium
GCGGATGTGAGTCAGTTTGTGCCCAATCCCCCCCGCCAGTTCTTGGTCGTCAAGCAGGTCGATGATGCCCGTGGTGAGCGTCACCGTGTACGTCTTTTGGTTGATGCCCGAGGCAAAGGCGTTCAGTTGCGGGTCGTTGATGATGTTGATTTTCGGCATCGGCATACCGCAGGTCATGCAAAGGTTCTCCACGATGTTATACACCCGTGGATTCTCTCGGCGTTCCAGCGGTTTGGCACCTGTTGCATGTTGAATCATCTGGGCGTTGAAGAAGTAGGCAACCAAGAGCCAGATGCCCACGATGATGGCTGCCCACGGTGCCCACCCGAGCCACATCTCGTTCACCAAGTCGGCATTGAAGTAGTACTGCTCATAGCCATAACTGTCGTAGGTGCTCTGGAACCCGAAGATGCAGCAGAACACCCACAACATGCCGAGGATGATGCACGGGAACATCAGGAGCAGCACTGTGCTGTTCCAGTTGTTCCGTGCGATTTGGGATTGTATGCCGATGTACTGCATTTTTTAGAACTTGATTTCGGGAGCCTTCTCCACGGCGGCACGCTGCGATGCCTCAATCTCGTACATCGCCTCCTTGTGGAAACCGAACATGCCAGCCAGGATGTTGTTGGGGAACGTCTGCACAGCATTGTTCAGTTCGCGAGTGGCAGAGTTGAAGTAGCGGCGAACGGCAGCCAGTTTGTTCTCGATGTCGGAAAGTTCGCCTTGCAACTGAAGGAAGTTCTGGTTAGCCTTCAGGTCGGGATAAGCCTCCAGGCTCACCTTCAAACCAGCCAGGGCAGATGTGAGCATGTTGTCTGCCTGAATCTTGTCGTCGATGCTGCTGGCGTTCATGGCAGCCGAACGGGCGGCAGTGACAGCCTCCAGCAGTTCCTTCTCATGCTTGGCATAGCCCTGCACGGTGGCAACCAACTGAGGCACAAGGTCGTAGCGCTGCTTCAACTGCACGTCGATGTCAGCAAAAGCATTCTCACGGTTGTTGCGAAGTTTCACGAGGTTGTTGTAGATGCCGATGACAGCCAGCACAAGCACGGCGACGACGGCGATAACGATAATCAGTGTCATAATACTTTAGTTTTTAGTGGTTTTAGTTCCTGATGATAAATCACGTGCAAAGATAATACAAACTTCTCCAATCTTCCAAATCTCTTAAAGATATTTAGCAATTTTTTCTCTTTCCATCCGCATAGCAAAAGCAGTCCTGACAACGAAACGGGGAGAAGTCAACACCGGCACCTCCCCGTTCCCGTTTTATGTTCCCTCGATGCCTCAAAAGTGGTCTGAGTCAGACCACCGAAGCGGTGTGACTCAGACCACCGAGGCGGTGT
>CALAVF010000411.1 GCA_937892315.1 uncultured Prevotellaceae bacterium
CAAATCAAAAATAAAATTTTATTATGGCAAAACCATTAGTTGAAACCAAAGCAAAAGTGGGCGTGTTCTCCATCGCCCTGCAGGCCTATCTGCCACAGTTCCCTCAGCTCGTATCCGAATTTGAGGCACAGTATGAGGCGTTTAAGAAAACTCTGCCCGATACCATCGAGATCATCGATGGTGGTATGGTAACCACGAAGGAGCAGTCTATGGCGGCTGGTGACAAGTTCCGTGCTGCTGACGTTGACTTGGTCATCCTTCAGATGTTGACCTATTGTACCTCTTATAATATGCTGCCTGCCGTGCGTGACATCGATGTTCCCGTAGTCATCGTGAACGTGCAGAAGAAGTTGGCTCCCGACTATGCAAAGACCGACATTCCCACATGGCTGGGCGAGCTCTATGCTTGTGGTGCCATCGGTGAGATGGTGGCCGACCTGAACCGTGCGGGCAAGCGCTCAGCTGTTATCACGGGTGTCGTAGAGGGTGGCGACCCTGAGGTGCAGGCAGAGATTGAAGACTGGTGCCGTGCCGCTCAGGTGCGTCGTCGTTTCCGTGATACAAACATCGCTCAGATAGGTCGTCCCTATCCGGGCATGATGGACTTGTATATTGACGAGACGAACTTGTATCACAGGATGTTTGTCTATACAAAGCAGTTCGATTGGGAGCAGATGTGGGCGATTGCCGACAATATCACCGACGAAGAGGCTATCAGGGCGAAAGCACAGGACATCCTCGACACGTTCGACATAGAAGGTGGTGGCACCATAGAGAAAGTGTGGGACATGGCGAAGTATGTAGTAGCGTTTGAGCAGTGGGTGAAGGACGAAAAGTTGGGTATGATTGCGTCACATTACGCAGGTTTTGCTCAGGGTGTGGCAGGCAAACTCGACTCGATGTTGATTCCTGCCTTCTCGATGCTCATCAAGCAGCACACGGCTTGTGCTGTGGAGGGTGACATGAAGGTGGCGATGGCGATGTCGATTCTGAAGACAATCTCAGGAACGGGTACGTTGGCTGAGATGTATTCCATTGACTTCCCGAAAGATATCTGCATCATCGGTCACTCGGGTTCTGGCGATTTCGACATCTCTCAGGCACACAAGCCGACGATGAAGATTGTGCCAGTGTTCCACGGCAAGACGGGCGGTGGCTACCTCACTCAGTTCTATCCTCCAACGGGTCCAGTCACTTATCTGGCCATCACACAAGACAAGAACGGTGTGTTCAAGTTTGTGGCAGCCGAAGGCGTGAACGAGGAAGGTCCCATTTTCATGTTCGGTGACACGAATATGCGTACGAAGTTCTCGCTGCCATGTCGCGAGTTTGTGAACAAGTGGAGCGAGGCGGGTCCTACCCACCACATGGCTGCCGCTGTGGGTCATCACATCGACACGATTCTGAAAGTGGCGAAGATTTTGAATATTGAGTGTGACGTGGTTTGCAGATAAGGGTTATGGCTAAAAATGGAAGTCTGAAGAGCACATTGGCTGTGTCTCTCAATAATTATCTGGATGCAGGTGCCATCGTGGCAGGTGCCAGTGGATTGACGCTTTGGAAGGAGTACCTCCATCTGGAGGAAATGCATCTGGGTTGGCTCAACGCACTGAGTGCAAATGCACTGGGTGCAGCGATAGGTGCCATCATCGGTGGTTTTCTGGCAGACAAGTTCGGGCGTAAGTTCATCTTCACCTATAATCTGCTGGTCTATATGTTGGGTGTGTTGATTATTATGTTGACGGTCAACTATCCGATGTTGCTTGCTGGATTCTTGGTTACAGGCATCTCGGTGGGCATCGGCGTACCTGCTTCATGGACTTATATCTCAGAGAGTTCTGAGGTGAACAATCGTGGACGCAACATCTGCATCTCCCAGATGTCATGGGGTATCGGCCCCATGTTCATTCTGCTGTTTGGTATGCTCTTTGCACCTGGTGGTTACCTTTATGCACCAGTTGAGGCATTGGCTCATGGCATCATAGGAGCCGATGCTGCACAGGCTGCAGTTGAAGTGTTCAGTTCACGCGTCGTGTTCTGTACGCTCTTCATCGTGGCATTTGTGGCGTGGAACCTCCAGCGTCAATTGCAGGAAAGTGCGGAGTTCACCGCCAACAAGGCGAAGGACAAGAGTGGCATCGTGGATAACATCAAACTTTTGTTCACCAACAAGATTGCCGTCAAGACTGTCGCCTATTTGGCAGCCATCTATCTGACATGGAACCTTGTGGCCTCTGTGATGGGCTTCTTTATGCCCCATATCTACGAGACAGCAGGCGGACTCAGCAACGAGGCGGCCAATATGCTCAGTTGTGTCAGTTGGGTCTTCGTGGTCGTTACCACATTCATCATTTCCTTCTTTGTTGACAAGGTGGCACACCGCTTCTTTTATGTGTTTGGACTTGCAGCGGCTCTGACTGCATGGATTCTCATCATTGGCGGAGGTGTATCTACGATTGCTGGCATTTGGCTCTTCACCATCTTGTGGGGTGTGAATAACGGCAGTTCTGTGCAGGTGTTCTATGCCCTGTGGGGTAGCGAACTCTTCCCCGCCAAGTTCCGTGCTGGTGCTCAAGGTCTGATGTTCTTCATCGTGCGTGGCTTGTCTGCGGCATGGGGACTTGTCTTCACCTTCATCTATGGCGAAAATGGCGAGGGCTTCACGGTTGCTGCTTATTGCATGGTGGCTCTCTTGCTCATCTCCTTGATTGTGGGTCTGCTTGGTATGCCCAACACTCGTGGAAAATCGCTTGAACAGATCACGAAGGAGAGATACGGAGAGAATAGTTAATGTACTCAACCCGGAAGTTATCGCTTCGCTCGAAGTTAAAGAAGTTAAAGACGATACCAATTGCGGGGGCTGCATCACATACGTCTTTAACTTCGAGCGAAGCGATAACTTCTCTAACTTCTTTAACTTCAAAGGGGGACAAACTCCCGAAACTTAACTCAAAAACTTAAAAACTCAACTATATGAAAAGTATATTAGATGGACGTCCAGGCTTGGCTGCTGTCATTGACCAGATAGCCGAAGTGACAGGCTACCTCTGGCAGAAAGGCTGGGCAGAAAGAAATGGCGGCAACATCACTGTGAATGTCACCGAGTTTGTGGACGATGAAATCAAGGCGATGCCAGCCATTGCTCCTGTGAAGCAGATTGGCATGGTGCTGCCACAGTTGAAAGGTAAATACTTCTACTGCAAGGGTACGGGAAAGCGTATGCGTGACCTTGCCCGTTCGCCCATGCAGAACGGTTCGATTGTGCGTATCTGCGATGATTGCACAAGTTATGAAATCATTGCAGACGAGCCAGTTGTGCCGACATCGGAACTGCCTACGCACCTTGCCCTCCAAAATTATCTTTTGGAAACAGGCTCCTGCTACAAGGCAACGCTCCATACGCACCCGATTGAACTGGTGGCGATGAGCCACATTCAGCGGTTCTTGCGTGGCGACGAGATGACCCGTGTGCTCTGGAGCATGATTCCTGAGACATTGGCTTTCGCTCCGCTGGGTATCGGTATCGTGCCTTACGCTTTGCCGTCATCCGTAGCGTTGGCAGAAGCAACGTTGGAGCAAATCAAGACCCACGACGTGGTGCTGTGGGAAAAGCATGGCACGGTAGCGGTGGGAGTGGACATCATGGATGCCTTCGACCAGACAGACGTGCTCTGCAAAGCGGCTAATATATATATGTGTGCCCGTAACATGGGCTGCGGGCCCGACGGCATGACAGAAGAGGCAATGAAGGAAGTACAAGATGTATTCAATTTGCCGAAAACACGTCCTTGTTAGGGCTTTTTAGGTGGATTTTTCTTCTTGATGTGAAAAAATTAGGAAAGAATGTCTTGCTTTTCAAAAATATTTAGTATCTTTGCAATGAATAAATGGTTCATACATATATTATGCTATTTGGACGTTAGTTCTCGTTTTTTATGTCCCCAAAGATTTTGGCGAGAACGAAACGAACCGCGAGGTTCAGGTCCTTTCCCCCAATAGAAATATTAACATTTCACCTGATTATTCCTGCACCGTGAGGTGCGGGAATATCTTTTCTCTCTGTATTGACGTGGAGTTTGTTGAAATACCTCTTATAACCTAAATAAAAATGAAAAAACTCTTGACAATCACGATGCTTGCCTGTGCCGTCTGCGTGTCGGCACAGCGAGCCATCAATTTCAATGCCGGTTGGCAACTGCATGGCAAGACCGTCACCCTGCCTCGTGCATGGAATGAAGAATATGCGTTTCGGGTGCCTATCGAGAAACTGCCTGACGACACGGTGCGGTATGTGAAGACGTTCACGGCTCCGAAGTCATGGAAGGGAAAGAAAGTGTTCATCGAGTTTGAAGGTGCCCGTCAGGCGGCAGAGGTGTGGCTGAATGGCCATCGCCTCGGACTGCATGAGAATGGCGTGATGGCATTCGGCTTCGACCTGACACCTTATGTATTGATAGGAAAGGAGAATCGCCTGGATGTGCTGACCGACAATTCTTGGTCGTACAAGGAGCGTGGTGCTTCCACCGAGGGTGAAGTGACGGCCGATGGTAACGGGCTGCCCAACAACACCTTGGAGCCCGCTTCGTTCCAATGGAACAACAAGAACTTCAATGCCAACTACGGAGGTCTGCCCAAGAATGTGCGTCTGCACGTCGTCGGTAAACTCTACCAGACTTTGCCGCTTTATTCATCCCTCGGAACGACAGGCACTTACGTCTATGCCACCGACTATGACATCCCCCGTCGAACAGCCACCATTCATGCCGAATCGGAGGTGAAGAACGAGACAGGCAAGGCGCAAACCGTCACTTTAGAGGTGGAAGTGATTGACCGTGACGGCACATCCCTTGCCACGTTCCGTTCATCCCCCGCCACCATTGCCAAGGGAGAAACTGTCACCCTCTCGGCTCAGCAGCCCGTGTCGGGCCTCCATTTCTGGTCGTGGGGCTATGGCTATCTTTACGACGTGAAGACTCGCCTCCTCGCAGTCAACGGTTCCCCCGTTGACACCCAAAATACCACCACTGGTTTCCGCAAGACCGCCTACACCCACGGTCAAACCATCCTCAACGACCGCACCCTCATGATGCACGGCTATGCCCAGCGCACCAGCAACGAGTGGCCTGGTGTGGGAATGAGTGTGCCCGCATGGCTCTCCGACTACAGCAACGCCCTTATGGTCGAATCAGGTGGCAACCTCGTCCGTTGGATGCACGTGTGCCCTTGGAAACAGGACATCGAGTCGTGCGACCGTGTGGGACTGATTCAAGCCATGCCTGCTGGCGATGCCGAGAAGGACGTGACGGGTCGCCATTGGGAGCAGCGAGTGGAACTGATGCGTGATGCCATCATCTACAACCGCAACAACCCTTCCATCCTCTTCTATGAGTGTGGCAACAAGGGCATCAGCGAGGAGCACATGCTCGAAATGAAAGCCATCCGCGACCAGTTCGACCCTCATGGCGGTCGTGCCATCGGTTCTCGCGAAATGCTCAACCACGCCACAGCCGCCGAGTATGGTGGCGAGATGCTCTACATCAACAAGTCCGGCAAACATCCTATGTGGGCCATGGAGTATTGTCGTGATGAGGGTTATAGGATGTATTGGGACAATTACTCCTACCCTTTCCATCAGGCCGGAGCAGGACCGTTGTATCGTCAAGCGTCAGCTGAGGCTTATAACAGGAATCAAGACGACCTGACAATAGAACAGATCGCACGTTGGCATGATTATTATGTCGTGCGTCCGGGTATGGGAACCAGGGTGTCATCAGGTGGAGTGAAGATAATATTCTCGGACACGAACACTCATGGACGTTCAGAGATGAATTACAGGACGAGTGGTGTGGTTGATGCCATGCGTATAGAGAAAGATGCGTTCTTTGCCAATCAGGTGATGTGGAACTCATGGGTTGATGTGCACCATAAGGCAAGTCACATCATTGGACACTGGAATTACCAGGAAGGCATAGTGAAGGATGTCTATGTGGTGTCAACATCTCCTGTCGTCGAGTTGTTTGTCAACGGTGAGTCTGTTGGACGCTCTGATAAGAGAGACTATTCCTTCTTACATACATTTAAAGATGTAAAATGGAAGTCGGGAGAAATCAATGCGGTAGGATACGCTGACGACGGATGCACAAAAGAGTCTGAGGCTTCCCACGTGACCGCAGGCGCTCCTCACCATCTCAACGTCTCCCTGA
>CALAVF010000412.1 GCA_937892315.1 uncultured Prevotellaceae bacterium
GGAACTTGGCAATCTCCATGAAGTAGTTGTCGCTCACGCCCATGTTGAACTTGATACGCTTTGCAGCCTCGGTTGCCTCCACGCCTGCCTCGGTCAGCAGGTTCAGATATTCAGCACCCCAAGCCAGGGCATAACCCAACTCCTGATAGATGTAAGCACCCGCATTGTTCAGTGCCACGGAGTTCACGTTGATGCACTTGTAACCTGGCAGTTCAGCCAACGCCTCGATGAGCGGTTTGCCAAAAGCGAGCACAGGAGAAACATCCTTTCCTTTGCTGAGAATCTTGCTGATGGGGTCGAAGTTGATGCTGCCCTTCAGTTCTGCCAATGGATAGTTCTTCTCCTTGAAGTACGCCACCAGAATCTGTGCCAACTCCACGCAATGACGCTGGCAGGTGGTGAAATTCAGTTCCACATACTGAGGCAGGATGCCGTCGAGCAGGGGAGCGATAAACTCCTTGTTCACATCGTTGCCTGACACCTTGAAGCCGATGGAGTCAACACCCTTGTTCAGAATGTCAAGAGCCTTCTCGTTGGCAGCCTTTGCATCCTCCACGTTAATGTCTTGACGCACAAACCAGAGGTTGTTGTCCTTCTTGTTGCCTCGGATGAATGGGAATTCGCCAGGCAGAGAATCTACAGCCTTGAGGTCAGCCAAGTCCTCGCGGCGATAGAAAGGCTGCACATTGAAGCCTTCGTTGGTTCTCCAAACCAACTTCTTCTGGAAGTCAGCACCCTTGAGGTCCACCTCAATCTTGTCCAACCACTCCTGTGTGGTAGGTGCCTGAAACTCCGAGAAGAGTTTTTCCTTGTTGTTAGCCATAAAATATCAATTAAAGTTTGTTGTTGGTGTTTTACATTTATATATAATGTGTGCCAAACGACACGCACATACCAAAGAACTTACAAAGGTAAACATTTTTTCTGTATGCCCCAAAAGAAAAGAGGAAAAAAATTCTTTTCCACCGCCGAACCCCTCCATGCGTCCGCTATTAGCAAACTGGAAATGATAAATTCCGTCGGAACAAAGCGGCTCTCTCCTCCGTGTCCCGACGGCGATGCCCACGCCTCCCGTTCACACCCTCTTTCACCCTCTCGAATAGGACAAAATGACACGCTCGTTACCTCTGAAGTGGTGTGACTCACACCGCCT
>CALAVF010000413.1 GCA_937892315.1 uncultured Prevotellaceae bacterium
GTGTGACTCAGACCGCCGAGGCGGTGTGACTCAGACCACTTTTGACGTGTCGAGGGTGTGTTTTTTTGCATATCCTCTTTCCCGTTCTTCCACTTTATGGTTTGCAATCTAAGAACAAGCGGCTTTGTGCATAGAAGAA
Organism: uncultured Prevotellaceae bacterium; assembly: GCA_937892315.1. Next base: position 140 of record CALAVF010000413.1, read on the forward strand.
CTGGTGGCTGATACAATACTGCAAGAAAATGAATCGTGTTGTAAAGTGTTTTTCTGAGGAAAAAGGTAACTTTGCAGCACGTTTTTGTATTTATATGTGTTTGTGTATGAAAAAGATATTTTTACTGACCTTGGCGATGCTTGCCCTCCAAGCCCTTGTGACAGCCGCACAGCCAGCCATCGACGATACCCCCAAGTTGGATTTCGTCATGCAACTCAATGTGACCCTTGGCGCCCCCTACAGCGTGGGTGAGACGCCGCAGGGCAGACGTACCGTCATCCCCGACAATGACCAGCGACTCTGGTACACTCGTCCTGCCTCCTGTTGGCTCGAAGCCCTTCCTGTGGGCAATTCCCGCATGGGAGCGATGGTCTATGGAGGTACCGAGGCGGAAGAAATCCAGTTGAACGAAGAGACCTTCTGGAGTGGAGGGCCTCACAACAACAATAGCAGCACTTCCTTACAGTATCTGCCTCAAGTGCGGCAACTCATCTTCGATGGCAAGGAGAAAGAAGCCGAGGACCTCATCAACCGTGAGTTCGTCAAGGGGCCTCATGGCATGAGATACCTTCCTCTTGGCAGCCTCACCCTCCAGTTTGGACATGCCAACGTGCAGGACTATCAGCGTGAACTCGACCTCCAGACGGGCGTTGCCACCACCTCCTACGTGTGCGATGGTGTGAAGTACGTCCGTCGGGTGTTCGCCTCGTTGACGGACGGTGTCATCATGGTACACATCAAGGCGAGCCGAAAGGGTGCGTTGAACTTCCAGATGGGGTATAAGTCTCAGTTGCAGGCGGAGGTGAAAGCCAACCATCGTAGCCAATGCCCGTTGACCGCAGGGAAAAACATCGCAGGAGCCTCGCTGAAAGCCACGGTGAGTGGTGTGGAGCAGGAAGGAGTGCCCGCCGCCCTCACGGCACAATGTGTCAGCGAGGTGGCTGCCGATGGCGACGTGTCGCAAGATGCAGAGACCATCCACGTGAAAGGAGCCACCGAAGCGACGATTTTCATCGCTGCTGCCACCAACTTCGTCAACTACCACGACGTGAGCGGCGATGCAGCCCTGCGTTGCAAAGCCAGCCTCGATGCTGCCGAAAAGATGACGTTTCCCCAACTCCTCCAGCGACATCTGGCGAAGTATCAGGAGCAGTACAACCGTGTGAAACTCACGCTCCCCTCCAATGCTAACCGCCTCCTGCCTACCGACCAGCGGCTTGACCGTTTCTATGGCAGCGACGACCTTGGCATGGTGGCTCTCCTCTTCAACTACGGACGCTATCTGCTCATTTCCGCCTCTCAGCCAGGTGGACAGCCAGCCAACTTGCAGGGCGTGTGGAACGACAAGCGTAACGCTCCGTGGGACAGCAAGTACACCATCAACATCAATGCCGAAATGAACTATTGGCCAGCCGAGGTGTGCAACCTCTCCGAATGTGCCGAACCGCTCTTCACCATGATGGAAGACCTCAGTCGGACGGGTGCCGAGACCGCCCGCACCATGTACGGATGCAGTGGCTGGGTTGCCCACCACAACACCGACTTGTGGCGAATTGCAGGTCCCGTCGATGGTGCCTTTTGGGGCATGTTCCCCAACGGCGG
>CALAVF010000414.1 GCA_937892315.1 uncultured Prevotellaceae bacterium
CGATCAGACGGTTGAAGCAGAGGGTCACGCTGTTCTCGACCTCAATCGTAGCGAGGCAAAAGAAGGTGATCTGCTCAACGAGAAAACGCCCGAAGGCAACCGCACCTTCATCCTTTGCCAGCTCAACGAAAAGACCGACACCACGCCCAACGGCATCGCCTACGACGTTACAGCCAAACGCCTCAAACGCATCATGACAGGCGAATGTTACGACGGCACAAAAGATTTCGAGTGGATAAAGAAGAACAAGCCCTACGGCGGCAACTTCGATGTGTATGAAATAGAGGGCGTTACGAACTTCGAGTGGGCAGAAGGCAAAACGCCGTTCGATGTGATAGACGAAACGCTCTACGGCAAAGAGAAATTTGCGAACATCAGGGAGAAAATCGAGTGGGTTTGCGGCAACTTCGACAAGACGCAAAAGTATCTCGCACAACAAAAGACGGAGGAGTAGGCCATGCTTCAGGAAGCAAAAGATTTACAGAACCGTGCGGTAACAAAATTGGTTGCCGCGCTTTCGCAAGGGAAGAAGGAATACACCTTCAAAGCCCCTACCGGCAGCGGAAAAACCTACATGATGGCGGACTTTATGAACCGCATTCTCGCCACACACAACAACGTCGTGTTCCTCGTGTCGTCGCTCTCGAAAAGCGAGTTGGCGGAGCAGAACTACAATTCTTTTTGCACGTTGGCGCAAAACGGCACATTCCCCAAACTCAATCCGTATCTGATAAATTCGGAAACAAGCGGCGAAGGTTCGCTGTACATTCCAACCGACTACAACGTCTATGTCTTGCCCCGCGACCTCTACAAAGACAAAAGCAAACTGAAGGAAGAAGGCACGTTCCTGAATTTTCTGCAAACAACCACAGGCGATTTGCAAAAAGGCACGGCGGGAAAATCCATTTTTGTCATAAAAGACGAATGTCATATTGCCACATCCAACCTTGATGAGTTAGGCCGTTATTTCTCCGTGGTCATCAATTATTCCGCAACGCCCAAACTGTCGCGCAAGCAGTTGCCCGACGTGGAAATCTCGAACACCGACGCCGAAGAAGCCAAGTTGATAAAACAGGTTGAATTTCAGCCAGAAACCGATTCTCTCGACACAGCCCTTGACAAATTCGAGGAGATAAAGGCCGATTACACCAACAAGTTGCGTGTGAATCCGTGTTTCATCATTCAGATTTCCAATAAGGACAAGGCGGAAGAAGAGCTGAGCAACAACATTTTCCCAACGCTCAACAACACCAAGCACCAAGACTTGAAGTGGGTTTACATCACGGGCGACCAGTCGGGCAAAGGGTGCCGCACCAACGACTCCGGTTTGAACAAACTCAAAGTGTCGAAGTGGAAAGAGTATATGAAAGGCACAGAATCGAGCATTTCGGTCATCATCTTCAAGATGGTCATCAGCGAAGGCTGGGACATTCCGCGTGCCTGTATGCTCTATCAGGTGCGCGACACGCAAAGCAAGCAACTCGATGAGCAGGTGATGGGACGCGTGCGCCGCAACCCACGGCTTTTAGACTTTGAGCGTTTGCCAAAAGATGCGCAAGAGTTGGCTTCCACCGCATGGATATGGGGCATAAAGCCCAAAGAGGCAGGACTGCCCAAGCAAGTCAATCTGTTTAGCAATTATGGTATCGAAAACGATATACGTGTAACCCCAACCAAACTGAAGGTTGAGACAATCAGCAACGACATTGATGTAGCATCCCTGCTTGCGGGCAAAAAGGAGAAACTGTCAGGCGGAAGCATTTTTGAAATGTACCGCACACTTTCGCAGTACGAAAACGAAATCGTGGAGATGTGTTACAACTATGCCGACACATACGAAAAATGGCGTTTGTTTGTAGAAAACGTTGGTGAGATAAAGAAAAAATATCATTCGTACATTACTGATTATGAGAAAAGTATGGAGATTTGCAAGCCTGTAAGTTTCCCGTATGGCAGTTGCTACAACGAAACCGAAAAAACACTTACGCTCGACGATTGGGTTTGGTACAGAAAAGAGAATGACAAACTATCGGATGAGTTTTCGTTCGACAGCGAAGCCGAAAAGAAGTGGGCGGAAGTGCTGAAAGACATTCGGCACAGCAGCATCGGGCAAACTAATCTTTTGCAGGACAACAAGTTCCTGTGGGGCAAGAATTTCCCGCTCAATTCCGAAATAAAATACGAGTATTTCTCCGACGGCATTCACTCCTCATATCCCGATTTTGTGATGAAAGACAAAAAGGGTAGGATTCATATCTTCGAAGTGAAAAGCGTGAACAAGTCGTCTGCGCTCAACATCAGTGAAGAGGAATACGAGGAGAAAGTCCGCAGCCTGAAAGAATGCTACAAGGCGTGTTCGCAAAAGACAAAGCACATTTTCTATCTGCCCATATTAGACGGCAGCACATGGAAAATAACCAAGTTTGAAGACGGCGTGGAAACGACTATCGACAAAAAGACGTTTGTGGATAGTTTGCAATGATTGGGTAGATGTTATAATGCTGAAAGTCAGTTAACGCCCCAAGGCGAGTACGAACCCGACTGGCAATGGATGGAAGATTACATTAAAGGCTTGCCGTATTCGGGATGTTTGTAGAATAAACAAGTAAAGGCGTACAAATCCCCCGCCCCCAACTCGCCCCTTTTTCGAGTTTCGGACAGGGAAGTTTCGCCCAAATCTCCTCTCGCTATGTCACTTTCTCATACTCTTCCTC
>CALAVF010000415.1 GCA_937892315.1 uncultured Prevotellaceae bacterium
ATCAAGATGATACGCGTCATATCCCGATTCTTCATTCTTCACTCTTCATTCTTCATTTTTTTCCCTTTTCTCGGAGCATTCACGATTTCCATACACTCCTCATACGTCAGAGCGGCAGGTTCCTTTACCGATTTTGGAATCTTATAGTTCGTGCCCTTGAACTTCATGTAGGGTCCGAACCTTCCGTTCAGAATCTCCAGTTCCGCATCCTCGGCAAATGTCTTGATATGAGCCGAAGCCTCACTCTTCCTGCGTTCCTCAATCAGTCGGATGGCATCCTCCATCTCCAGCCTCATCGGGTCAACGTCCTTCGGAATAGACACATATTTCTTCTTGTGCAACACGTAAGGTCCGAACCGACCCGTGCCCACCGTCACCGTCTCTCCCTCATACTCACCCAATGTGCGAGGCAACTTGAACAGTTCCAGCGCCTCCTCCAGCGTGATGGTGGCAATGCTCTGCCCCTTCTTCAGTTGAGCGAACCGAGGCTTCTCGTCCTCGCCCGCAATGCCAATCTGCACCATCGGGCCGAACCTGCCAATCTTCACGCTCACAGGCTTGCCCGTGCCAGGCTCCGAGCCCAACACACGCTCGCCCACCTTGTGCTCACCCTTCTCCTGCAACGTCGCCTCAATCATCGGCTCCAGTTTGCCGTAGAAGTCCTTCATCATCTCATGCCAGTTCTCCTTCCCATCAGCAATTTCGTCAAAGTCCTTCTCCACGTTCGCCGTGAAGTTATAATCCACAATGTCGGGGAACGATTGCATCAAGAAGTCATTCACCACAACGCCAATGTCCGTCGGAATCAGTTTACCCTTCTCCTTCCCCATCACCTCCTTCTTCGTGGTCTTCTTCACCTTTCCGTTCGACAGTTTCAGGATGCTGTACGTCTTTTCTTCCCCCTTCTTGTCGCCCTTCTCCACATACTCACGCTGCTGAATGGTCGAGATGGTCGGTGCATACGTAGAAGGGCGGCCGATGCCCAGTTCCTCCATCTTCTTCACCAGACTTGCCTCCGTATATCGCAACGGGTGCTGCGAAAACCGCTCCGTAGCCACCACTTCCTTCATGTCCAGCCGTTCGCCCTTCTTCACGGCAGGCAGCAGTCCCTCCGTTTCCTCCGTCTGCACATCGTCGTCATACGACTCTCGATACACTCTCAGGAATCCGTCGAACGTAATCACCTCGCCCGTTGCCACAAACGCCGCGTCCAAGCCCCTCGCCTCAATCGTCACCGTTGTCTTTTCAGCCTCCGCATCAGCCATCTGACACGCCACCGTGCGTTTCCAAATCAAGTCATACAGCCGCTTCTCCTGCGTGTTGCCGCCAATTTCATGCTCCGAGATGTACGTTGGGCGAATCGCCTCATGAGCCTCTTGGGCACCCTTCGAACTCGTGTGGAACTGGCGAGGCTTCGAATACCTCTCTCCATGCATCTTCACGATTTCATCCTTCGTCGTGCCGATGCACAGCGACGACAGGTTCACCGAGTCCGTTCGCATATACGTGATATGCCCCGACTCATACAGCCGCTGAGCCACCATCATCGTCTGGCTCACCGTGAAGCCCAACTTCCGTGCCGCCTCCTGCTGCAAGGTCGAAGTCGTGAACGGCGGAGCGGGACTCTTCTTCACAGGCTTCTTCTCCATGTCCGTGATGACAAATTCCTTGTCTTTGCACGACAGCAGGAACATCTCCGCCTCTGCCTCCGTCTTGAATCCATGCCCCAGCGATGCCTTGATTTCCTGACCCTCCACCGTGAACACGGCACTCACCCGATAGGTCGATTCACTCTTGAACTGCTCAATCTCCTTCTCACGCTCCACAATCAGCCTCACCGCCACGCTCTGCACCCTGCCTGCCGACAGGCTTGGCTTCAGTTTTTTCCACAGCACAGGCGACAACTTGAAGCCCACAATTCTGTCCAGCACACGACGAGCCTGCTGAGCATTCACCAGACCCATGTCAATCGTGCGAGGATGCTCAATCGCATTCAGGATAGCCGACTTCGTAATCTCGTGAAACACAATCCGCTTAGCCGCCTTCGGGTCAAGCCCCAGCACTTGGCTCAGATGCCAACTGATAGCCTCCCCCTCGCGGTCTTCATCCGAAGCCAGCCAAACCGTTTCAGCCGCCTTCGCCTGTTTTTTCAGTTCCTTCACCACCGCCTCCTTGTCCGACGGAATCTCATACTCAGGAGCGAACGAATCCAGATTCACGCTCATCTCCTTCTTCTTCAGGTCTCTGATGTGTCCATACGAACTCATCACCTTGTACTCCTTGCCCAAGAACTTTTCCAAAGTCTTTGCCTTGGCAGGAGACTCCACAATCACCAAATTTTTCTGCATATATGATACTTCGTTAAGTCAACCGACTGCTGTTTTCTTAAAAATCGGGTGCAAAGGTACACAAAAATTTTTTCTTCCTATATATAATAATGTGTAATTTTTTCAAAAAACTTTATTTTGTAACAGAATCGTAACAGCAAAAATTTCCACGGGGATACAGAGAACCGTCATTTTGCAGCACAGAAAACTGCTAAATCCCTTTAATCACCCCACAGGGGTATGTCGTTTTTTATTACGACAAGTGCCTGCGGCACGATTGAGCAGATTGAGCAGATTTTTTCCCAAAATCCGCTTAATCCCTTTAATCACCCCAAAGGGGTATGTCGTTTTTTATCCCG
>CALAVF010000416.1 GCA_937892315.1 uncultured Prevotellaceae bacterium
ATAATATATAATATAAAATAATATAATAATATATAATAAGGATTCGTGCGGGCGCACGCGAAAGTCACAAAAGGACAAAAGGACAAAAAGACACTTGGACAAAAAGAAGTCCCCTGGCTTCCAACTTGGGCACCGACTTCGGAATCAACCTGCAGTGCGCTTGGGGAAGGTGGGGGACTATATGTGTTTTGGTGGTTTTATACCACGGGGTAGTTCTTAATGGGCACAAAGTTAGTTATTTTTTGTTTTTTTGTTGTGTGTTTCATATAAATTCTTTACTTTTGTACTCAAAATTAACATTAAATACCGTTTATATGACTTTTTCTGAGCGTGCTTACCCCATTTTTGAGCAATCTATTGTAGATTATCATCTGCATGATAATGTGGACGAACCCATACAAAATCCGTATGAGGGAGGAACAATTGAGTACTTCCTGTATCTGAAAAATTGGATTGACACCGTGCAGTGGCATCTGGAGGACTTGATTCGTGACCCACAAATTGACCCCGTGGAGGCTTTGGCACTGAAGCGTCGCATCGACAAGAGCAATCAAGACAGAACGGACTTGGTGGAAATGGTGGATTCGTATTTCCTGACGACGTATAAAGACGTGGCTGTGAAGGAAGATGCAACCATCAACACGGAAAGCCCTGCATGGGCAGTGGACAGATTGTCGATTCTGGCACTGAAAATCTACCACATGCGTGAGCAGGTGGAGCGTAAAGATGCATCGACAGAACACATTGCCACTTGTCAGCGGAAACTGAATGTGCTTTTGGAGCAGCAGAAGGACTTGTCAACGGCTATCGACCAGTTGATTGCAGACATCGAGGCAGGACGGAAGTACATGAAGGTGTATAAGCAGATGAAGATGTACAACGATCCGAGCACGAACCCGATTTTGTATAACAAAAAGTGAAAAATGAAAAATTTGCTACCGCAGTTGTTCGCAAATGATCACCATACAAGTGCGGCAGCAAATTTTTCACTTTTAACTTCAACAACCATGAGAATTGGTTTCGACGCGAAAAGGCTCTTCAACAACTTCACAGGACTGGGGAATCACAGCCGTACGACGATTGACATCCTGACGGCTGAGTTTCCTGAGCATGAGTATTGGCTCTACACGCCGAAGGTGAGGCTGAACGGAATGACGCTGCCGTATGTGGGAAAGAAACATTGCCGATTGGTGAAGCCAACTGGGATGGTGAGGGGTAGCACGTGGCGAACGTACGGGCTGGTGAGTGACATGAAGCGGGATGGCATCGAAGTTTTTCACGGATTGAGCAACGAGATGCCTGTGGGGTTGTTCCACTCGGGCATTGCTTCGGTGGTGACCATTCACGATGTGGCATTCAAGACGTTTCCTGATATGTACCACTGGCACGACCGTAAGATTTATAACTTGAAGTGGCAGTATGCCTGCAACCATGCGGACAGGATTATCTGCATTAGCGAATGCACGAAGCGCGATGTGCTGGAGTTCTACAATGTGCCGGAGCGGAAGGTGGAGGTGGTGTATCAGCCTGTGAACCCCATCTACTACGAGTCGCTGATGGAGAAGGACGAGATGCCGCCCTACATGCTGTATGTGGGGAGCATCAACTCGAGGAAGAACCTCTTGGGGGTGGTGAAGGCGATGGAACTGATGCCGAGGGACTTGCGGATGAGACTGGTGGTGGCTGGCGGCGGCGGCAGTTACAAGCAGAAGGTGAGGGAGTATATTGCCCAGAAGGGCATGGAGGAGTGGTT
>CALAVF010000417.1 GCA_937892315.1 uncultured Prevotellaceae bacterium
GGGGAGTGTCATTCGGTGGTATGACAGCGAGGCACACCACCTGTTTGATGTCTGTGCCGACGACCACTGCCAGCGTTATCAGGGCATCACCCGTCAATCCAATCCTCGGGTGGTGGAAGCCATTGATGCCACTCGCGGACAGGTGCTCATCTACGCCGACGAGATTTGCGATGCCCGTTTCTCCAAATGTTGTGGCGGCATGACCGAACGCTTCGAAACCTGCTGGGACCCTGTGCTTCATCCCTATTTGGTAGCAAAGCCAGACCCCTATTGCCACACCTCCGACCGCCGAGTGCTCAGCCAGGTGCTGAACAACTACGACCAAGAGACGCAGGACTTCTACCGATGGACCGTCCGTTTCACTACCGACGAACTCAGCGAGTTGGTGGCTCGAAAATCTGGCATTGACTTTGGTCGCATACTCGACCTCATACCCCTTCAACGAGGTGCCTCTGGACGTATTTCCCTGCTCCGTATTGTGGGAGAAAAGCGAACCCTTTCTGTCGGTAAGGAACTGGAAATCAGAAAGTGGCTGAGCGAATCCCATCTCTATTCCTCTGCCTTTGAAGTGGAGAAAACCTCCGATGGCTTCACCCTCCATGGGAAAGGGTGGGGGCACGGTGTCGGACTTTGTCAGATAGGGGCAGCCGTGATGGGCGACCGAGGCATTTCCTACATAGATATCCTCGATTTTTATTATCCTCAAACACAACTGACCAACCTGTGGTGAGCAAGCAACGATATACTCCTTGGCTCTGGATTCCCAGCCTCTTCGTGGCAGAAGAAATACCTTCCGCCGTGGTGATTTATGTTGCCCTCATCATGTTCTTGCAGTTCGGGGCAGACGAGACGATGGCGGCCGTTTACAGCGGACTTCTCTTCCTCCCTTGGGTGTTCAAATCCTACCTCTACACCAAGGTGCAGAAAGCCTCGACCTTCAAGTGGCGTATCCATGTGGTCGAACTGCTCATGTTTGTCTGCTTGATGAGCATTGCTGTTTATCTGACTGAATACCGAGTGAAAGCAGCGGTGCTGTTCCTCTTCATGTTTGTGCTATCCTTCTTTTGTGCGTGGCACGAATTGCTCTCCCGCATCTACTATAGCCGTATGCTCACCCGCCGGGAACAGGACATCTATGGCAACACCAAGATGATTTCCTCGCAGATTTCCCTCGTGGTCACTTACGGTCTGCTCATCATCGTTGCCGGATTCTTCGAAGTGTTTTTCCGTAGTTATCAGAAGGCGTGGGCAATGGAAAGTGCGTTGGTGGCAGGAGGTTTCCTCCTTTTCTGTGTGGTCAATGCCATTGTCTTGCAAAATCCCCGTCATTTGCAGCACTATCGATACGAGAGTTTTGCCCATGCCGTCAAGAACGAGTTGCATGTCCTCGACCGCATTCGCCAGAAGCCTCATGTTCTTCCCGTCCTTATCAGTCTTTTCTTCCTGCTGCTTCCTCAGGCACTTATGTTCAACACCCGTGTCTTCTTCCTGTTGGCTTCTGCCGATGAGGGTGGACTTGACTGCTCCGTGCAGGACGTTGGTTTTGCACAGGGTACCATTGGCGTTATTGCCTTTTCGTTCGGATTAGGATTGGGGAGGGCACTCATACGAAGATATGGTGAACGTAAAATGTTCTGGACTTTGGCACTGCTCCTTACGCTTTCACCGCTATTTTACATGCTTATGGCGATACATCCGCAACCCGGCAATTTGTGGCTGATTTGTTGTGTGACCTTCTTCGCCCAACTCTTTTTCGGTGTCGGGCTGAATGTGTGCACCCCCTTTGTCCGCTACATTTCTGGCTACCGCTACCGCAACACGCTTAACTACCTCTACGTGCCTTTGGTCGCCACCGCCATGATGCTGCCCATGATGGCGTCGGGATGGCTCGCCGCCACCATGGGCTATCCCCGTTTCTTCCTCCTCAACACCCTCATGGCACCCCTCGCATGGGGCGTGATGGCATTGTGCCGCATTCAGCATATACTTATTCCTTCAAGAAATCAAACAACACTGCTTATAAATAATGAAGACTATGAACAATAATGTAAAACCTTATGCATGGGTGCCCTCCCTCTATCTCGGCGAGGCACTTCCCTTCTCAGCCGTCATGCTCATCTCCGTCATCATGTTCAAGGAGTTGGGACTTACCGACGGACAAATCACCCTCTACACCGGCTGGCTCGGACTTCCGTGGGTCATCAAACCCATCTGGAGCCCCATCATCGACAACCTCAAGACCAAACGCTGGTGGATTGTCTCCATGCAGTTCCTCATGGGCATCGCCTTGGCACTCGTGGCATTCACCCTCCCCACCGCCTTTTGGTTGCAAGGCTCCCTTGCCATCTTTATGCTCATTGCCTTCGCCAGTGCCACCCACGACATCTCCGCTGACGGCTTCTATATCATCGGTTTGGCAGACAAAGACCAGGAACTTTATGTTGGTGTCCGCAACACCTTTTACCGCATCGGCATGGTCATCGGACAGGGTGGGCTCGTGTGGCTTGTCGGCTACATGCAGCAAGGAATGTTTGGCTCCGCTTTGCAGCCAGTAACGACATCATGGCTTGCAGTGTTCCTTATTCTCGGCACGTTGATGCTCTTGCTTGCTGCCTATCATGCCATCGTGCTTCCCAAAGTAGAAACGGTGGTGCATGAGCGTTTCGACTTGATGGAGCAGGTGCGAGAGTTTGTCATGACACTTAAAGTCTTCGTCACCAAGCCTCACATCGTCTCAGCCCTTTGCTTCATCCTCCTCTTCCGTCTGCCCGAAGGACTGCTCACCAAGATTGTCCCCCTCTTCCTCACCCGCAGCACAGCCGAAGGAGGTCTCGGCATGAGCGATGTCGATTTCGGACTCATCTACGGCACCCTCGGCGTCATCGGTCTGCTCCTCGGCGGCATCATCGGCGGATGGGCTGTGTCCCGATGGGGACTCCGACGCTGCCTCTGGCCCCTTGTCCTCTGCATCACCCTGCCCGATGCCGTCTATGTTTATCTCAGTTACTTCCCCACCTCCCCCCTGTGGCTCACCGCCACCTGCGTCTGCATCGAGCAGTTGGGCTACGGACTCGGCTTTGCCGCCTACACCCTCTACCTCGTCACCTTCTCCCGAGGCGAACGCTCCACTGCCGTCTTCTCCATCTGCACCGCAGGGCAGTACCTCGGCGGTGTCATGCTCCCCGGCATGGTTTCAGGACTCATCTCCCAGAGCATCGGCTACCAAAATTTCTTCCTCCTCATCATGGCATTCTGCCTCGTCACCTTTGCCGTCACCGCATTTGTCAAGATAGAGAAGTAGCCTTGCAAAGAGAGGCGTGTGCCTCTCTGTTTGACACACGCCTCCAAGTGCTGAAACGTCATATTCACACATCGTTCTAAGGCTCGGCAGGTGTTTCGCCACCATTGTCCTCGCCATCGCCATCACCATCGCCAACTTCCTCTTGTGTCTTGAGTTTCATCCAGTCACTTATCTTGATGTTGATGTTCTTGAGGCTGCACATCTCCCGGAAGCCACCCTTCGGATAAAAGCGGATGTACTTCCTGGTGATGGTGTCAGCGTTGGCTTCTTCCACCGTTTCCGCCACCTTGCTGTTCATCCAGATGCCGAACGAACCGAGTCCTGCCACCTGCACGGAATGTCCGTTCAGACAGAAATAGTTGACGGCATCGAACAGGGCTTCCTGAGCCAATGCCGGTCTTCTTCACGGTGCTGGCATTGCACTCTTCGAGCGTCTGTGCCACCTTGGTGCTAACCTTCAGAAAGAAAGAGCCAAACGAGGTGAACGACACGCGGTGCCCGTTGATGACGAAGAATGAAATCGCCTCGCCAATGGCAGTCACGCACGACTGCACGGTGCTCTTGGGAAGGCTGGTTGACCTGCTGATGTACTCGATGAGAGCACTCTCGGTGATAACTGGGTAGGTGAGTTGTTGGATTTTGTACACCTCTGGCTTTTCCTCCAGATAGTTCAACTTCACCTTTGCTACTTTGTATTTAATAGCCATAATCGTTTAATTTTTTTAATGAAACAATCATATTGATTAACACTTTTTCCGAATCTTCCACCATATCTCCACTCTTTTTTTCACTCCCCACCAACGATGCATAGCCCTTCACCCCCACCACACGCAACCCTGCACCCCCTCTATCCTGTCACCCTACGTGGCAACCCGATGACACCCTGCACGACAGCCTTGCGAAGCCCTACGTGGTTGCCTAAAGCCTTC
>CALAVF010000418.1 GCA_937892315.1 uncultured Prevotellaceae bacterium
CAAATGTTCCAGAACGGTACCCACTTCAACCCGGTTGACCTCGTGTGTGCCGTGAAGGACTACAAGGGTGGCAAGTTCGACCTGACCAAGTATGTGGATCCACAGACAGGTTTCATCTCCAGCAAGAGCAAGGACGGCAAGGAACTGAAGGCCCTCGAGTTGCCAGGTCTTTGGAATGGAGCCATGAGCGACTGGAACACCATCTTCGTTGAAGTGTCGCTTGGCACGTTCAACCCCGTGAAGACCGTGAATGACCTGCTGCGTCCACAACACCAATAATGCTTGTATCGTAAAGAAAGAACCACAGATTACGCAGATTAAACAGATTTTTAGTGATAAGGATTCTCTCAAACAGAATTACACAGATTACCTCAAAGCCCCGCAGGGCTTTTATCTGTGAAATAAAAAAAGAATCCGTGTAATAGAAAATAAATTGCAAAAATCCGTGTAATCTGTGTAATCTGTGGTGAAAAAAAATGTGACATTTGAATTATAACATTAAACGAATTTGAATGGAAATCATTCAGAAGTATTTCACCAATCTGACAGGGCTTCAGGTTGAGCAATTTGCTCAACTTGAGGCTCTTTATAATGACTGGAACGCCAAAATCAACGTGATTTCGCGTAAGGACATCCAGAACCTGTACGAACACCATGTGCTGCACTCGCTGGGCATTGCCGAGGTGGTGCGATTCAAGGATGGGACGGAAGTGATGGACTTAGGCACCGGAGGCGGTTTCCCCGGCATTCCTCTTGCCATCCTGTTCCCCGAGGTGCAGTTCCATCTCGTCGATAGCATCGGGAAGAAAGTGCGGGTGGCTCAAGAGGTGGCGACCGCCATCGGATTGAAGAATGTGCGTTTCAGCCATGCCCGAGCCGAAGAAATCAAGGACAAGTACGATTTTGTCGTCACCCGTGCCGTGATGCCAATGACAGACCTGGTGAAAGTGGCTCGGAAGAACATCCGCAAGGAGCAGCACAATGCGGTGCCCAACGGCATCATTGCCCTGAAAGGCGGCGAGTTGGCAGGCGAGATTGCCTCAATGCGTAACATCTCCACCGTTTGGGAACTGAGCGACTTTTTCGAAGAGGAGTATTTCAAGACCAAAAAGGTGGTGCATGTCGCCATTGTCGCCAAGAAATAAAGGCACGGCACAAAGGTAAAACCCAAGAAGGAGGAAGAAACGGTATGAATATCAAGAAATTCGAGGTAAACCCACTTGGCGAGCAATGCTACGTGGCAAGCGACGACACGAAGGAAGGTGTCATCATCGACTGCGGCTGTTCAGACGAGTATGAGTGGGCGGAAATCAAAAAGTACATTGCCAGCAACGACCTGCAAATCAAGCACCTGCTGAACACCCACCTGCATTTCGACCATGTGTGGGGCAACACATTCGTCTATCGGGACTTGGGGCTGCGGCCAGAAGCCAACTATGAAGACCTCAGCATCTATGAGCGGATGGACGAGCAAATCCGTTCCGTCGTGGGTGTCGGCATCCCCCCCCCGCCCCTGCCTCCGCTGGGCACTTCCCTCCTGAACGGCAGCGAAGTCAAGTTTGGCAACACGGCGCTGAAAGTCATCGCCACGCCAGGACACTCTCGGGGCTGCATCTGTTTCTACTCAAAGGAGGATGCCGTTCTCTTCTCGGGCGACACCCTCTTCTGCGGCAGTTGCGGCCGCACCGACCTCGAAGGCGGCGATTGGCAAGCCATCCTCCAGAGCCTCAAACTGCTTGCCACCCTGCCCGACGAGACCCAAGTGTACTGTGGCCACGGTTCTTCTACCACCATCGGACGGGAGAAGATGTACAATCCGTATATGCGATAGAAAGAGAATGGGGATACAGGCGTATCCCTGTCTGCGTTCATTCCACTACCCCATCACCCCTAAGCCCGTCACCCCTAAATCGACCACGACGTGGTCGGCACATCGACCACGACGTAATCGGTTAATCGACCACGTCGTGGTCGATTTGGTGATGGCGGAAGAAGATGTCAAGAGGAATGCGGCTGTGAGGTTTTTGAGGCAAAGTCTTGCCATTGTCGGTTTTTTTTCGTAACTTTGCAATAAAAAACAAAGAACCATGTCTATACCCTACAGAAAACGGAAAAAGAAAGTCATCGGACCTGACCATCAACTGCATGAGGCCTGGATGATGGAACAATTCAGTTACCCTCCCATTAAGTTTGAGGATTTTGTAAAGGAATGTACCGAATCGCAAGGCGTTTCAGGTGCCCAAGTGAAAGGAATTGCGAGTGCCATGTCGAACCGCCTGAAATTTTATCTGGCGATGGGGCACAGCGTTCAGATAGAAGGCATCGGGACACTCAAACCCGTGTTCAGTGCAGCGACGGCAGATGCTCCTGAAAAACTGAGTAGCGAGAATGTTCGCCAAGTGAAGGTGCAGTTCTACCCCCACAAGGACTTCCAAAAGATGCTGCAGAAGATGGAGTTTGTGGATATGGATGCGTTGAACGAGGAGGGAGAGGAAT
>CALAVF010000419.1 GCA_937892315.1 uncultured Prevotellaceae bacterium
GGGAGGGAGGAGGCAAGCGGGGAGTGTGAAGCGGAGGGATAAGGCGGAAGAAAGGCTTTGCGAGTGGGGAGGAGTGGGAATGAGGGGGTGAGAGGAGTGGGAATGAGGGGTGAATGGGTGAAGTTTTTGGGGTTGGGTGTGGTGGTGTGGGAAAAAAGTTGTAACTTTGCAGCGGATTAGTGGGGGGGGAGATGGGAGAGGGAGGGAGCAAGCGGGAAAACCGCTTGGCGCAGGGGAGAGAGATGAGGGGGGATGATGAGGAGGGAGGAGATGAGGGGGGAGGAAGGAGGGCTGCAACTCTGTTGCAGCATAGGGGACCTGAGGGACGGAAAGGGAAAATTGAAGAATATGATTATACAGGCAATGCCTCAGATGCCTTCGTTGAACTTCCAGGATTGGATGCAGAACGTGGGTGTGTTTGAGGAGATTATGAAGGGATTTATCATTGGGGTGCTGGCTTCGGCGCCGATGGGTCCTGTGGGTATCTTGACGGTGCAGCGTACTTTGAACAAGGGACGCTGGGAAGGGTTTGCAACGGGTGTGGGTGCAAGCCTGAGTGATATTTTGTATGCTGTGATTACGGGTTATTTCATGTATCTGGTGGTGGACATCATTGAGGACCCGATTATCGTGCTGTGGATTAAGGTGGTGGGGAGTGTGCTGCTGTTTGCGTTTGGCATGTACACGTTCAGGAGTATTCCGAAGCATAAGGTGGTGGACAGGGAATCGCCAGTGGAGACGAAGAACAAGTTGACCGGGTTTGTGATTTCGGGGTTCTTGATTACGGTGTCTAACCCGCTGATTATCTTGCTGTTTGTGGCGTTGTTTGGTCAGTTCACGTTTGTGTTGGCTGGCAACTGGCTGGCTCAGACGATGGGTTATCTGTCGATTGTGGCTGGTGCGTTGGCTTGGTGGTTTGGATTGACGTGGCTGGTGGATAAGGTGAGGGCGAGGTTCAGCAAGCAGGTGATTTGGCGGATGAACAGGATTATCGGCATTGTGGTGATGGTGGTGAGTGCGCTGATGATTGTGTATGCGCTGACGGGACATACGTTCCATTTTATTCCGTTTGGGAGTGATCCTGGATGGGAGTTGTTTGAGTGATGGGAATTATAGGAAGGGATAGGATATGTATATTGCGGAAAAATTGAGACGGGAGAATGTGGCGGAATACCTGCTGTATATGTGGCAGGTGGAGGATGTGGTGCGTGCGTATGGGATGGATATTGAGCGGATTGGGAAGGAGTATGTGCCGCAGTTTGGGTTGGACGAGGAGAAGAGTGAGGAGTTGAGGGGATGGTATGGGCGAATCATTGAGATGATGAGGGAGGAAGATGTGGTGGAGAAGGGACATCTGCAGATTAACAAGAATGTGCTGATTTTGCTGACGGATTTGCATGTGCAGTTGCTGAAGTCGAGTAAACATCCGTTTTATTCGGCGGCTTATTATAAGGCGTTGCCGTTTATTGTGGAGTTGAGGAGGAAGGAGGCGGAGGCGGCGATGGAATCGCCGGGTAAGGGACGGAACGAGGGAGAGGGAAAGCGGGGAAACCGCTTGACGCAAGGGGGAGATGAGGGGGAGGGACGAAGCGGCAGAACCGCTTTGCACAGTGGGGAGGAGAAGGGAGAGATTGAGAAGGGCTTGGAGGCGTTGTATGGGGTGATGATGCTGAGATTGCAGAAGAAGGAGATTTCGGCTGAGACGGGTGCGGCTGTGGGGAGTATTGCAAGGTGGATTGGGATGCTGAGTGAGTATGAGAAGAGGGAGAAGAAGGGAGAGGTGGAGTTTTAGGAGGGAGGAGAGGCTGCAACATTGTTGCAGCATAGAGGACAAAGAATGGGGAGGGAGGGGGAGGAGGATGGAGGGGAGGGCATCAACAAAAAAGCAGGACATGGGGATGCCATGTCCTGCTTGAAGGGGGATGAAAAGAACGAAGCGTTTAGCGCTTGGGCAACGGGAGATACCACGGTTTGCCTGTCATGCGTGGAGTTGCTTGGTACTTTTCTTCGATATAGTCAGGAAGTGTGATGGTTGAGCCAATGCCTGTACCACCCTTCTCCTGCATCTGATAACGCATGATGTCGTAGAAGCGGAGACCTTCGAAGGCACCTTCGAGGGCTTCTTCTTCGAGGATGAGTTGTGCAACACGAGCCTGACGCTTTACACGTACATCTGACTGAGCGAGATATGCTGCGTTTGCGGCATCAATCTCTGCATTCTGGGCAATGGCTGCATCACGTGCGTCAACAGACTCTTTCCATGCGATGGAATCCTCGGCAGTCGAATTTCTGCCCAAAGCCACGGTGTCAGGTATTGCCACGTGGGCTTTCACGTTGGCAAGCGTTGCATCGTCGTCAAGGTAATACTTCTCGTTGTATTCTGTGTCGCCAGAACCGAACGAGTGGATACCAATCTGCGTGAGGCTTGCCTCTGAAGAAGCGTTCATCGAGTTGCCACCGCCCAAACCGCCAAGCGAAGCCTGATTCTTGTCGGGGTTGTCAAAGACGTTAGAACGCCAGATGACAAATGAATTGTTTGCCTGTGTTGCGATGTCGCCGCTGTACTTCGGCTCAGAAAGCGAGAATCCGTAAGACTTGATTTCGCACAGACGGTCGAATTCGTCCTGAGAGATGATGGAACGGTTGTTCATCACGTTGTAGGAAAGACCGTACTTGAGGATAGCGTATGCTGTCTCAGGGAATCCGGCACGGTTGAGAGCCTCAGCCATGTGGAGGTAGAGAATGGATGTGCGGTAGAAAGGAATGTAGGAGTTCTTGACATCAGTGCTTATTGAAGAAGAACCATCAAGCCACTTTGCGATGAAGTATTTTGTGTCGCTCACGCTCGAGTTGTACTTGCTCTCTGCAAGGTTGCTGGATGTTGAGTATATTCTCGACAGACGAAGGTCGCCCACATACAAAGCGGTGCTTGTGCCCAAAGTGGACATGCCCGTGTAGTCGTTGGGGTCTTTCGACATGTAGATGGTGTCGATGATGGTTGCTGATGTGTAAGCATAGAAACAATAATCCTGGTCGGCAGAGATGTCGCGGACGCGCTGAGATGGCGAAACCCAAGGATAGTAGTTGTTGCTATACTGCGAGTTGAAAATCATGCGGAGGTCGGATGTGTTTCCGTAGTACTGAACGGTATCGCAAACCAACACACCTGCATTTTCATACTGAGTAGGAACACTTGTAGATGATGCTGCACCTGACGAACGGACAGAACCACTCAAACCTGTAATTCCAAATCGGTTGGCATAAGAAGATGACCAACTACGGTGATCACGGTCCATCCATGCAATATTAAACGAACCTACGCCACGCTCCTCTGATGGGAAGCAGAAGAAGTCGTGATACATGCGGATGGCGTTGATGTAGTCAGCCTGACTGTTCGTGTAAGTACCACGCCAGAGATACAACTCTGCCAACAGGGCACGAACGGGGATGAACATGTGAGTGTTGGTGACAAAACCGAAGGAGTTGCCATAACTTGGACGCAAAGCGTCGTTCTCGTCCATGTAAGGATACTTCTGCAAGTCGTTGATGCAGAAATCGAGAATGGTTGCCATGTCAGCCTTCGTGCCAGAAGCCACGATATCTTCAGCATCGTCGGCTGTCAACACTGGCTCGGTAACGAATGGCACTGAGCCATAAATCTTCGCCAGTTCGAGATAGCACCATGCACGGAAACACTTTGCCGCACAGATTTCTTTCTCGTAGTAAACCTCTCCGTGTGACTTCAAGAGAGAGTCCACATAAGCCAGATAAATGTTGCAGTTGTTGATGACTGCATAGTAGTCGGCAGGCTTGTTATATACGTTGTCTGTGCTGATGGTATTGTTGCTGAGTTGCTGCAAGTCGGTAGAAGCCACCGCAGGGTTTACATCAACGAGGTCAGCACGCACTTCACCCAGAAGAACTGTTCTGTCCGCCAACTTCTGCATACGCTTCACAATACCCATCATCTGATACAATGTATCTTGAGGCTGAAGGTCTGTGGTCACGAGTTTGTTCTCAGCAGTGAACGAGTCTTCGCAGGAAGTAATGGCTGCTCCCACTCCGAGCAGGAGCAAGCCACATGTTACGATTGATTTTATTACTTTCATGATAGTAGTTGCAAATTAGAGGTTAATCTTAACACCGAGGTGGAAACTGCGACCAGAAGAGAGGTAGCCAGCATCGATGCCCTGAAGGAGAACGCCATTGCCGCAAGATACTTCTGGGTCAGAACCGAGATACTTAGTGAAAGTAAGCAGGTTGTTAGCAGCAGCCCAAAGCGTGATACCCTGAATGTACTCATTCTGGATGGGGAGTTTGTAAGAAAGCGTGATGTTCTTCAACTTGAGGTAAGAGCCATCCTCAATCCAACGGTCGGAGAAGCGGCTGTTGCCCATTGGGTCGCCATAAGTAATCTGTGGGATGTCGGTCACCTGTCCCTCAGCCATCCAACGGCGGTTCAACGCTGTGGTCTGGTTGATGAACATAGAGCCAGACTCGAGCAGAGCACGCTGATAGTTGTAGATGTCGTTGCCAAGAGAGTAGTTGAAGGTTGCACCCAATGACCAATGCTGACCCATGTGGAAGTTCAGATGGATGTTGCCATAGATGTCTGGATTGGGGTCGCCAATGACGGTGCGGTCGCTCTCATTGATCTCGCCATCGCCATTGCGATCTACAAACTTCATGTCGCCTGCACCGAAGTACTGCTTGTTGCCTGCTGCATCCTGGATGTAGAGATTTGCAGCGTTTGCCTCGGCAGTGTTGGCAAATACACCATAGGTCTGGTAGCCGTAGAAGACGCCTGCTGAACGACCCACCTCAGAGAGAATGGTTGCACCATACATGGAAGTCTCGAAAGAAGTCTGATCCTGTGGAAGAGATTTCAGTTTGTTCTTGTAATGACCTGCAGAAGCCCCCAACTCGAACTTGAAGTTCTTTTCGTTGATCAGTTTTGCGCTGAAAGCGACATCGAAGCCCTCGTTCTTCAGCGAACCATCGTTGGTGTAGTAGTCAGAAAGACCCGCCACGTATGCGAGGGTGCCCAGTGTCACGAGGTTGTTGGTCTGAGCAAGATAATAGTTTGCCTTCACATTCAAGCGATTATTGAGGAAGTTACCCTCTACGCCGAAGTTGAAACGGTTGGTGGTCTCCCAACGGAGGCTTGTGTTACCGATATTGCCAAGACCGATGGAAGTTGTACCATCGTTGAGCAATGCGGCAGAAGAGAGGTAAGTCAATGTGGCCGAATTGTCGATGGCATCGTTACCAACTGACTCGAAGCCGACATTCAGTTTCAGCATATTCACGCCACGGTTTGGACGGAACCAATCCTCGTTGGTGAGTACCCATGCAGCGTTGATGGATGGGAAGAGACCCCATGCCACGCCAAACATCTTGAGACCTGCATCAACTTCCTTACCGAAGCGTGAAGATGTATCCATAGAGAGTTGACCTGTCAGGTAGTACTTCTCCATGTAGTTGTAATCTACGTTTGCATAGTAAGAAAGTGACTTCCAGTTGATGTCTGAACCAGGACGCTTACGAGAATCGGCACTCACGTTTGGTGTCTTATCGTTACCTGTGTTATCACCAATCAGATAAGAGGAAGTGAAGGTGTCGTTCATGAAGCGGACACCGCCCAGCACGTCGAGACGATGAGCGCCCAATGGGATAGCCCAGTCTGCACGAGTGTCTGAGAAGATGGCGTTGTGCTTTGAATAGAGCGACCACTTAGAGTTCTGAGTTGCTGCGGTGTTTCCTTCCTTCAGGTATGTTGGCATACCGATGATTGGCGTGAAGTAACCTTCGTCAAACGATTGCATCGTGTAAGCGAAACGCTCTGTGATGCCGAAGTTGCGAGTAGGCTGCCAACGTGGAGCCACTGCCAAGTTAATCATTGTACAGTCTGTATGGTTCTTGTTCTTTGCCTCACCGTTTTCGAGGATAGCCTTCGGGTTGGCAATAGCACCACGGCTGCCGAGCACCTCATAGAGATAGTCGTCTGCGTCAGCGATGAACGAAGTCACCTTGCCGTCTGTAGCAAAGTCGTATGGGCTGAGGAATGGAGCCTTTGCGTATGCCAAGAAACCAGGAGCAGCCAATGACTGACGGTCGAATTCAGACTCAAGACCATCACTGCGAAGGTCGCGAGTCACGTTGGTGTAACTGGCATCGAACTGAGTGGAGAACCACTTGTTGAGGATGATGTCGGTGTTGAAACGAATGTTGAAACGCTGCATGTCATTTCTCTTCAGTGTTGACTTTGAATCCATGTAACCAACAGAAAGGTTGTACTGAGCAACGTCATCACCACCTTGGATGGCAATACCGTAGTTCTGTGTCCAAGCCTCGCGATACACTTCATCCTTCCAATCTGTATTATTATGATACATATTATAATAATAGTAATTGGGATCCGTGTTGAGGAACTTGAAGTCGCTCAGTTTCGTATCAGTAGTTCCCAGCATCTGTGCTGCGTAAGAACGGTAATCGCCCGCATCCATCATGTCGAGAGATTTTGGTGTGAGTTCTACGCCTGCAGAGATGTCGAGGTCGATGCGTGTTGCCATTGAGTGACAACGCTTGGTCTTGATGAGAATCACGCCATTGGCAGCCTTAGCACCGTAGATGGCAGTACCATTCTTGAGCACTTCCACAGACTCGATGTCATTCATGTTGATGGACTGAAGCAAGTTGTTGAAGTAGCCCGTATGCATCATCTTGCCTTCCGTGTACATCTGGTCGTACACAACTCCGTCCAAGATGATGAGCGGCATGGCGTTCGAGTTGAGCGAGTTGAAGCCATTGATGAACATCGAGATGCCCTGTCCTGGATTGGCTGAACGCTGAATACCGCGAACATCTGCACCGAGACGGTTCTGAATTTCCTGGTCAATGGTGATAGCAGGGGAAGACTCGAAGTCATCTGTATTCACAGACTTGGTTGCGGCGGTCTTTACCTTGTAGTCTGACAGATAAGCATCAGAGTAAAGGCGGACGTTCACACCCTGAGTACGCCCGTTCAAAGATGTCTGAGTCAGGTTGTAACCTTCGAGTTTGACTGCCAATGACGTCACGAACTTCGGCACGTTGATAGTGTACTCACCGTTCTCATCGGTCATGGCTGTATAGTTACTGTTATTGTAAGCCTGAAGTTGAGCACCAGCAAGAGGTTCGCCAGTAGCAGCATCCACAACCTTACCCTTAATCTCAATCGTAGGGTATTTCTTCGCTGGCTTGGCCGGCTTCTTTGGCTTAGCCACAACTTCCGTAGCCTCCTCAGAGTCTACTTCGTCTTGTGCAGCCACAGGAAGGGCGCCCATGAAGAGTACCATTGCTGCGAATCCGTACTTGCAGACACGCAGGATATTTGAGGTGTTATATGATTGCATATTTTCCATTAGTATCAACGTTTATTTTCTTCTTTTTGCTTCAGTTGCCGCAGTCTCGTCGTCAAGAGCCTCAAACTTTGGTCGGAGGATGATGCCGGAGATGAGCATTTCACGTGAGTAAGAAGCAGTCTGGCGTGAAGTCACCTGCGTATAGAACTGGATGATAACACCTTCCTCATTGCGACCATAGTATGCATTCTTGAATGAGTAGTCGCCAAGATAAAGTGTGTCAATCTTGTTGTGATAGTCAGTCATGTAGTAGTTACCTTCACTGAGTTCAGAACCTTCTTCTGGAGGAGTGAGACGAACACCTGAAGATGGGTACTCACCAGAGTCATCACGCTCCCAGATATAAGTGTAGAAGCGGTAGCCACGTGGGTCATCCTCTGGCTTCTCACCGTTGGCAAAACCTGTCTTTGCCCAAATTGGACAAGTCACAAGGTAAAGTTCATAGGTTCCTGACAATGTGTTAGGAATCTGGAATGCCACGTATGGGTTCGTAGAAGAAGAGGTTGGCTGAACGTCGAGGAAGTAGTAACTGCGAGTGCCTACATATACAGAGTCATGTCTAACCAACTCATAAGTAGGTTCTGCATCTCCCTCACCCTCTACAGGTTCGCTCCAGATGGTATCGGTCTGATAGTCGTAATCATAAATGGTACCACGGTTAGAGATAGCACTACCCACATTCTTCGTATAGAGGGTTGTACCCGTTGCATCAGTCGTCTGGTCAAGTGAAAGAGCCGAAGCGACGATGTTCTTCTTCTTGAAGAACTGTTCTGTCACAGACATTGGGTATTCATCTACGATGTATGCTTCGCCATTTGAACATTCAACAGGAGTGCCACTCTTGGCAAGGATGTCGTTCACCTGCTTGTCAGGGTGCAGA
The DNA here is from genome assembly GCA_937892315.1 of uncultured Prevotellaceae bacterium. The sequence continues at coordinate 8,284 of CALAVF010000419.1, forward strand.
CCGCCACGAGGCACCTTGCGGTAGTAAATGTTGTTTGGCCAATCGAAGTCAATGTTATAGATGGTTGACTTGAGAGAGTCCTCGATGTGCTCATTGGCATTCTTGTTGAAGAAGAGGTCTGTCATCGCAAACATGTTAGCATGGTAACGCTGAAGCGAGTCGCAGGCACCTGCCATGATTTCATCCTCATGAGGATTGAACACCAGCAGTTTCTTGGCAATATTGTAACGCTCTGCGTATGCCTCTGCCGATGGGATGATGGCGATGTAACTTGAGTCTTCCTCATACACGAGTGCATCCACATTTTTCAACGCTGTGTTGTTGCGGATGGTCACAGAGTCAACCCAAATCTTGTCACCATTCTCGTCCACACCACGGCTCACAGACTTGTTCTCATCCAGCGAGTCGGTGTCATACACCTTCAAAAAGGAATAGAGAGAAATGGAGTCTGTAGCAGGGTTGTAGAGTGCCTGAATCTGTTCAAAGATGTTGTACTGATACATGATGTTAGAGTCAATCACGTGAAGTACACCGTTGGAGCATGAGAGGTTGGTTGCCGTCATCTTGGCAGAGCCGAACATTCCATCGCCCGTCATGGTCGTGAGTTTTGAACTCATCAGAGAGACTTCCTGATCGGTTCCGTTTTGCGAAACAGCGTAACGTGCAATGTGATTCTTAATGAACCTGTCAACGACAGCAGCGGAGTCTGTTCTGGCGAGAGCCAGCACGCTGTCCTTGTTGAAGTTGGCTGGAGCCCAGATGGTGTAAACGTTCTCTGATGACAGTTCACGGTCATAACCTACGGCTCTAATCACCTCGGCAAAAGCAGGAGCCTTCTCCTGAATTGCTTGCAGTGTCGTGCCGTCAAAGCCGGTCATGGATGCTGCCTCATAGTGATCGTCCCACGTATCTGAACAGGAGACCATTGCTGCTGCACCAGCGGCAGCAATGATTCCCATACGGAGCGTATTTTTTATGTTATTATTCATAATCTTATTTCTTAGTTAAAAAGGTTTTACCATTTATCCTCGGCATAGTACTCATTGTTGTAAACAGAACTTGGGCAAATCTCGATGAAGTCGAAGTTCATCTCACCGCCAGACTCCATCTTTTGCTGCAAGCGGAGGTAGTGGTCGCTCTTGCCATCTGTATAGAACGTGCCGAGCACTCTGCGGATGGTGTTGTTCTGATTGCGGAAGGTTGTACCGCTGAAGGAATCTTTCTCACCAGAAGCGTAGGCGTTGGGGCCCTTCATCCAGCCAAGGTTGTGAATTGCCTTGTCGAATGCCGTAATAGCGTCGTCGTCACCAAGGGCATCATCACTCTGATAGCCGAAGAGCACTTCACCGTTTGGACGCATATCGAACGGGATACCCTGAGGAATGCCGTCGATGTATGCCTGCATGATGCCTCGGGAGGAGAAGCCGACACAGGTCATCATACGTACCTCGTATGTACCTTCTGGCACACCTGGGAGTTTGATGGTCACATCGAATGGACCCTTCACCGTCACCTCGTCGCCCTGATAAGACCAGAAACTCAGCACACGCATACGGACGTGGATATGAGTGTTGTCAGTGAACTGGAAGTTGCGGACATAACCAGCCTTGAAGCCAATACAGTGGTTGACGTTCGATGCGGCAACGGCACCCTGACCACCCAAACCATACTTACCATTATTGGCAGAAACGACACAAGAGTGGCCACGGGCTGTCTCGCCGTCCGTCAACTTCGTCATGAAGTCAGGAGACAATGTTGAGCAGTCGAGACGCATACGCTCATTCATCACCACAGCCTGTGTGTTGTAGTCGTATGCCACGATGTCGTCAATGTAGTGGTAGATGCCGTTAGTGGCGTTAGGCTGAATAGGACCTTCCGACACGGGGGCAATCTTGGCACCACGCACGAACACGCCACGCTCGTCGGCACGCGACTGAACGCCGCGGCGGTTGATGTAGAGACCTGCCTGAGAACCCGACGGGAAGGAGAACTTCATGACCGAATGTGGCATCAGCGTCTCATACCAGTCGGCGATGTCCCAGCGGCGGCGGTTGAAGTTGTTCTGAAGTTTCACGTTGTCGTTGGAGGTCAGCGTGTAGTAAGTGCCCAGACGGTCGAGGATGTGGTAGGAGATGAAGCGGTTCAGGTAGTTGCGGCGGTCGGTCTCGTCCGTCACGTCCGCATCTTCCGGATACATCGGCTCATACAGTTCCCTTGCCTTCGCACGGAGACCGTCGAGGTCGGTGATGCCATACTTTTCAGCCAGTACCGCATCCTGCACCATGAAAGCCGTGAAATTGTAATAGCGTTTCTCGGGGTAAGCCACGTTATCATACTCTGCAGCCGTAAAGATACAGAGTTTGTCGTTGGTCCAAGTACAAGAGTCGATGCGGTCCTGGTTGGAGCCGAAGCCGTAACTCTCGTCCATATAGACCTCCATCAAGTCTCTCACGCCCGTCACACGAAGCGCCTCGTTGTAGATGGAGATGGTGGAGTCCGCCTCCATCACCGTCGGAAGGAGGTCGTTGGAGGTGTTCACCACCTGCCCAACAGTGTGTACCACGCCGTTGCACACGGAGTCGTCGGCATGGGTCAGCAGGGAGGTCTTGTTGATGAGCAGTTGGAGTTGAACCACGCCCGCATCGTCCAGAAGCGTGTCGCAGGAGATGGACATGATGTGCTCCAGCATGTTTGCCTTCGGATACTGGGCATCGCTGTAGTCGGTCGTGAAGTACGCCTGCTCGATGATGGAGTTCAGTGCGATCGTGTCGCAGTCCTCCTTCGAGAGTTCATCCACGGATGAGAGTCCGCGTCCGGCGAGGTACTGGCTCACGGCGTCGTTCGTCGGGGCGAAGACGGTGTATGAGCCGTAGGTGCCGAGCATGTCCACGAGGCGGAGGTCGCCGCGCTCACCCGTCGCACGCTGGAGAATCTCCACGAACTGAGAATACTGGTCGCGGTTCATCAGGTAGTCGGAGGCGTACTCCTTCGTGCTGGTATAATAGTTGTCAAGTCCTGGGTCGTCAGAACAGCCGACGACGCCGACCTGCATGGCTGCGATGACAGTCAGAGCGACAGCCAAAAACTTAAATTTCTTTATATTCATAAGGCATTAGTTATTAACGATTTCATCCTCATCAGCGTATGCGTCATTCTGACGGAGGTTCGGATTCACCTGAATCTGCGTCTTGAGAATTGGCATGTACATGAAGTCCATCTGCTTCATCTTGATGCCGACAGCGGCACCACCATCTCCAAACTTAGAGGCGAGTTTCTGAGCAAATTTGTTGGTATTGCCTTCGCGACGTGACTGACGAACGAGGTCGAAGTAACGCTTACCCTCAAAGAGAAGTTCACGCTGACGCTCATTCATCAACAGAGTCTCGAAGTCTGCAAGATGCTTAAAGTCTGTACGGTTAGGCTTAGCACCCGAGGTTGTCTTGGTAGCAGGATTTGAGCGAACATAGACAGCAGAGATAAGGTTAAACGCATCATCATAAAGTTCCTCTGCAGTCATCAGGCTTGCACCATTCTTGGCTACAGAACCAGCCTTGCGAGCCTTTGCGGCAGAATCGCCACCCTCGCCTTCCGAAGCGTTTTCGTCATCACCTGTGTTTTCAGACTCTTCTTCTGCCTCTGCGTCCTTGCTGAGATTGCCAGCAAGTTCGATTTCTGCTTCAGCACGGAAGAGCATGATTTCTGTCAAACGATAGATAATCCAGTTCTCATACATCATTGCGTTAGAGCGAGTTTGGCTCTGAGGCAATTGTGTGTAGTTTTCGATTTTACCATTTCCGTTATAACTACACTCCACTTGACTACATGCGTACTTATAGATATCGAACGAGCCGTTATCCGTGTAGTGGAAAGAAGTGACGGTACGATAATCTGTGTTGACAGGGAAGAGTGCTACATTGTCAAATGTCTGAGATGTAGGATAGTTGGTCATCAGGTTTTCATTGCCACAGACATACTGAACAGTATTTCCACTAGCATTGTGACCGCCGTACATGTAACCGACATCCTCATTCGTCGTTGTTGTAGAACCATAACGGTAAGTCAACTCAAAGATTGACTCGAAAGAGTTACCGTCACCGAAGATGGCGTTGAAAGCGGCTGCATTTTGGCTGCTGCCAAGACCTTGGCTTCCACCTTCAGCCAACAGAGGATAACCGTAGTTGGTCCACACCTCAGTATCCACCGTCTTGGTCAGATCCTCATCCTCGATGTTGTTTTCATTATACTGCTGAATCTTGAAGTTGAGCACCCAGTCACATGCCTCGATACACTTGCGGTAATACTCGTTCTGCTGAGCGGCTGTGAGTTGATAGTCAGAAGCACGCCAGAGATAGAGTTCTGCCAACAGAGAGTACATGGCAGCACGTGTAATCTTCGCTGTGTTGTAGGTTTTCTCTGAATAGCGGCGAGGAGCATCGTCCTTGCAGCCTTCAATATCCTTGATGAGTGAATCAAGAATCACCTCAAACTTCGTCTGTCCCAGTCGATAGTCGATGTCATCGTCGATAGAGGGTTGAAGTGTGAATGGAACGTCACGGAAAGTCTTGATGAGCGTGAGGTAAGAGAGGGCACGAAGTGCCTTTACCTCTGCCACGTTGATTTTCATGTCAGAGTCCGTGTAGTTCGGGTCTTCCTCTGCCACCATTGGTGCATAGTAGAGCACCGTGTTGCAACGGTTGATGACATTGTACATGGCACTCCAGTCACAATAAGTATTGGTGGTCTTCAAACTGCCCTTCATCAGATTGTTCAGGGCAGAAGGAACGTCGGGACCCGCAGCAATGTTATCGGAACGGGTTTCGCCCCAGACAATCATGTCTGAGACATAACCATTCTCCTGCATACCGCGATAGCAAGATGTGACGACGCTCTCAACATCGTCCTTGTTGGTCCAATAGTTTTCGAGCACGACGTCGTTGAGCGGAAGCATGTCGAGAGAACAGCCAGACACGGTTGCTCCTACAAGGGCTGCCGCTGCAATGAATTTTATATTGTTCTTTATATTCTTCATAACTGTATTCGCCTTTTAGAATGAGATAGAAGCACCGAGTGTGAACGACTTGGCACGTGGTGTACGTGAGTTATCTGTAGCAGCAGCGAAACCAGCCTGTACGATTTCAGGGTCAGCACCAGAATACTTCGTGATACAGAACAAGTTGTTCAAAGTCAAGTTGAATCGGAGAGAACGGATGCCGAACTGCTTGAGTTGCTTAGGCTCGAAAGTGTAAGCCAACTGCACATAGTTCAGACGGAGGAAAGAAGCGTCCTCCACGAAGCGGTCGCTACCGAGGTAGTTGTGCGTCGTAGCCGTCGTTGCGCCACCCGTGATGGTCGATGAAGTAGAGGCTGCACGTGGAATCTGGGCAAGGTCGCCTTCGTTGTGCCAACGCCAGTTCACTGCCTGAGACATGTTAGAGTTGCTTGCCATGTTCTCTATGCCCATGCGAGCCGCGTTGATTGCCTTGTTGCCATAGCGGTAGTTGAACTGGATGTTCATGCTCCAGTTGCCGTAGGTGAGGCGAGTACCGAAACCACCCGTAAGTTTAGGCAGTGAAGAACCAAGGTAAACCACGTCGAGGGCATTGATTTGACCATCGTGGTTCACATCCTCATAAATCGCATCACCACCCACGAATGGGTACTGTGTGTTCTCGTAGTCGTAGTACATCATCTTGGCTGCGCCCTTGGCATCGTAGATGATGTCGCCAGCGGCATTGCGAGCCACAGGAGCGATGTTGACAGCATTCAGTTCATCCAGTGTGATGTCGCCAGCATTGTAGGCAGCCTCAGCATCAGAGTACTCAGAATAGCGGTAAACACCGAGGTAGCGGTAGCCGTAGATAGAACCGAGCGGGTTGTGGAGACGTACCATCGAGAGGTAAGCACCGTTGTCAGGCGTATTGCCTGAGCCGTTCATGGTCTCGAGCACGGTTTCGTCCATCGAAAGCACTTCGTTGCGGTTGTTGGCGAAGGTAATGTTGAAGTCCAAAGAGAACTTGCCTGCCTTCACAATCTTGTGACCGTTGATGTTGAATTCCCAACCGTTGTTGCGCATAGAACCTACGTTCTGCCAAGAGATGGTTGAGAAACCAGAAGATGATGGGATGGCACGGTCCTGCATGAGAAGGTCACTGGTCTTCTGCGTATAGATAGAAACGTCACCATCAATCTTGTTGTCGAGGAATCCGAAGTCGAAACCGAGGTTCCAAGTTTCCTTCTGTTCCCACTGGAGGTCTGCCAGACGAATGTTAGATGGTGCCACAGAGACGTTGCCGAGGTAGCGGTTACCTGTTGCATACTTCGAGAAGTAGAGGTATTCAGAGTCTGGTTGACGACCTACGATACCCCAACCTGGACGAATGGAGAGCATCGAAATCCACTTCAGTTTCTCCATGAATGGCTCATCGCTGATGTTCCAACGAGCAGAGAGACCCGGGAAGTTACCCCAACGCTTAGAAGGACCGAACTTGGTAGAACCGTCTCGACGGAGCGTGGCATCTAAGATGTACTTACCCTTGTAGGCGTAGTGGAGCGAGAAGAGGAAGAACTGTGACTTCCATTCGCCGGCACCTGTGCTGAAGCCAGTGTTGACACCGCCAGCCAAAGGAGAGGTAATGCCATCGGCTGTTGGCAGCCACTTCTCAGCCAGTGTCTGGTTGGAAGAAGAACCACTGTTGTACTGGAATCGTCCCATGAACTGGAGCGAGTGGTTCTCATTCTTGAAGTGAGGAGAGAATGTCAACGTGTGACGAGTAGAAAGTCCGTGGCTCTTGTAACTGTATGCAGAGGCTGCATTGTACGTATCAGCCGACCAGTTGCTGGCGATGAGCGAACCAGGGAAGTAGGTATCCTCGTTGAGATTGTAGATATCGAAGACAATCTGACCCTCGTATCTCAGACGATGCTGGTCTGGCTCTGTGCCGAGCAGGTCGTACTGAAGGATGAACTCAGGAGAAAGTTTCACGGTCTTCTCTTCGTTCTTTGCCTGATGTGCGATTGCCACAGGGTTAGGCAAAGAGTATTGGTCTTCCAACAATTGGCGAGAAGCGGCATAACCACCTGTTGCTGCGGTGATGTATGGGTTCATCGTGTAGAATCTGCCCGTGTCGTTACCATTCTCATCCTCTTCATAAATAGAGAGGTTTGGCATCTTTTCGTATGCGATAGAGAGAAGGTCACGACTGTTGTAGCGGTAGTTCTTCTGGTTTCTCGTATAAGTGAGGTCGAAGTTGGTCTGCACCTTGATGCGGTCGCTGACGAAATAGTCGAGGGCAACACGCGTGGTGAAGCGGTCGAGTTGCTGCTTGATGACCGTACCTGTCTGATGGTCGTAACCACCTGAAATACGGAAGTTCGCCTTCTCACCACCACCAGAGAGTGCTACATAGTGCTGATGACTCTGACCAAACTGCTTGATAGCATCACGCCAGTCGGTGTTGTCGTTATACATATTATATTCTGAGAAGTTGGGGTTGTAACCAATTTCTGGAACATAATTGGTGGAGTTGTTGTTGGAGTAACCATCGGTTTGCTTTGGATTGAAGTAAGCCTCTTTCAAGTACATGGTGTAGTCGTCACCGTTGAGGAGTTTGTAGCCTTCTGGCTGCCAACTGCCTGTGAAACGGTAAGAGTACTGTACAGAGGTCTTGCCCTTGGCACCACGCTTGGTCTTGATCTCAATCACACCGTTAGCACCCTGCGAACCCCAGATGGCTGTTGCTGCAGCGTCCTTGAGGACGGTGATAGACTCGATATCTTCGGGGTTGACATTGAGGAGTTCAGCGAACTTCTCTTCGTTGGCATTGGTGTAGTCGAAGTCGGAGTTAGCATCGTTGGTCCAAACGTTACCGTTGACCACGATGAGCGGGTCGGAGTTACCGTTGATGGTGGAAACACCACGGAGACGCATGGTGGTACCGGCACCGAGGTTACCAGAGTTGGCAACGATGTCGAGACCTGCGATACGACCCTGGAGGGCTTCGTCAACCGTAGTCATACCGATACCTTCGAACTCCTTCATGTCGATGGTCTGGCTGGCTACAGAAATTTCAGTGACAGGAATCTGCAGACCCGAAGTCTGTGTCTTACGAACCGCCTTGACGGTTACTTCCTGGAGTTGCGTGTTGCTCTTCAGGACAATCTTGCCGAATGCTCGCTTGGTGATGGGCAGGTTGACTGTCTGGCAACCGATGTAGGAGATTCGGATTTTGTCCTTCGGATTCACAATCTTGAATGAGAAGTTACCATTGATATCGGTAACTCCAGCGGCAACGATACGGTTGTTGTTGTCGATTTCGACCACATTACACATCATCAGAGGTTCCAAATCATCCCAGACCTGACCGCTGATTACGTCGCCCGCCTTAACCTGTGCACTTGCCGTGAGGCAGATGCAGGTGAACAGCATTAGGATTGATACTATTTTTTTCATGATAATGATTTATTAACGACGTTTGGCTTCTGAAGTAAGAGGCTTGTACTTGTATATGAACTGGGTTGGCACGAGGTTGCCCTCAGCATCGGTGTGCTTGCCGTCAGCATATACGAGCGGACCATCTATCGCATGGATAGCAACAGAAGATGAGTTATCTATATTATATTGGTATGGATTAGCAGTGAGTGCCATTGTACCTTTAATCCAGTATTCATTCGCCATGAGGTTGTACATGCCGTCGGTCATGATCACGTTGTGGGTCTGACCGATGTTGTCTGTCACGGTCATGCCGTTGGCAGAAACATCCACCTTAATCTTGTATGGACGACCTGGAGAATACTTGCCAGTGTAGTAGATGACGTTGTAGGTACCGTCGGCGTTCAGTGACTTGCTCTTGATGTTGTAACTGCCGAGGCTTGACTCTGGAACATTCTCTGCCACGGTGGTAGAAGCGATCAGTTCTGTCTTGGCTGACTCGTAAGAAGCAGAAGCGAAGCCGTTATCCACATAGACGGAATTATCTTGGATGTGGTACTTCACGAAGTCAAGCATGGCTTCACGAACGCGTGCAGCGGAGTCAGAAGTGAGGACTGCACCAGATTCTACCTGTTCCCTATCATACTCTTCGGCTTCGGCAAGGTCAGCGAGGCTTGGGAGCCCCATGTCGTAAGCCTTCTGCATGGCGGCGTTGGTTGGAGCATAAACGGTGTAGTGGTAGTTGTTGAGGATGTAAGTTGCCTTCTGAGTAGCAGAACCGGAAGCGGGTCTGTCCTCGGCACCGACATCACCGTAGGTCTTGAGGTTGAAGAGGTTGCCAAAACCTTCCGCACTTGCTACGGCTGTCCACTTATCCTTACCGTTACTGTTGGCAAGGGCACCGCATTGCTGCATGATCTCAAGGAACTCGGAGAATTCAGGATTCTCTGAAAGGGTCATGGCAACAGACTTGCGTGAACCCATCACAGGACCGTCCACCACGAGGGCGTGACCGTTCTCCATGTTGTAAACCTTCTGTACGGTGAGTGGGTAGTCACGCTCTGCCTGGAATGCTCCATAAACGTGGCTGCCTTCGGTGATGCCGTCGATGCGAACGAAGGTGTTGCCCTTGGTGCGGTAGTATTTCTTGCCTGCCTCATAGCCTGTCGTGACGATGATGTTGTTGAGGAGGTCTTCGAGACGGTTGTTCAGTGCGGTAGAAGTGGATGTAACGCTCTGATTCTGAATGGTGAACACTTTGTCGCCATCCTTTTCCCACTTGCCTGTGGTCTCGTTGAGGTTACACTTGTAAACGTCGGCATAGATACGCTGTGCCTTTGACTTGGTTTCGTCGAAGTGGAACTCCCAAAGTTGTGAGGTGGTCTGTCCGTAAGACACGGGGTCAACGTATGAGAGAAGACCATCGTTGGTTGGGATGATGAACACGTACTCGGAAACCATTGAGTTGAGGTACTTATCGTAGTCCAAGTTGCTGATGGCGTTCTCGATAATCTTGAAGTTGGTCGTATCGATAACGGCAGGGAAGAGGACTGAAGAATAGGAGGTTGGTGCGAATACTTTATTGGTCTTGTAAATTACGCCATTACAGCCAAGTGTGACACTCTTGACGTCAGCCTCGGTGATGCCGAGAGGCTCGTTGGCATCGTTGAGCACGTCCTCGAAGCGTGATGGCACAGAGGCAACGAGGGAGATGAGTTGGTTGACGCGGATGAGGTCGTCAAGCACAGAGTTAGGTGTTCTCTCGATGGTGCCGTAGTAGTCCTGAACCACCTTACCGCCGCCGTTGTTCCACCATTCGTTCACGGCAGAGTCGGTGGGGACGAGCATGACGGCGAGGTCTTCCATCATGGCATCGCGTGGGTCGCCAGACAGTGGCATATAGCCGTTCCATCCTGGGTCGAACTTCAGGGATGCGTCGAATGTGCCGCCGTTCTTGTCGGTGTCGTAAGCCTGGTCATTCTCACGGGTTGAACCTGCAGAGCGATCGGAGAAGTAGCGCTTGTTGAAGACGGAGT
>CALAVF010000420.1 GCA_937892315.1 uncultured Prevotellaceae bacterium
TTATCAAGGGGCGGGTGGGGCTGCCGTCGTCGAAGAGCATCAGCAACCGTGCTCTGGTCATCAACAGTCTGGCGGGGGTGGAGCAATTGCCCGAAAATGTGAGCGATTGTGACGACACGAGGGTGATGATGGGGTGGCTGAAGAGTCGCCCAGAGGTGGTGGACATCGGTGCGGCTGGCACGGCGATGCGGTTTTCGTCGGCGTTGCTGGCGGTGACGGAGGGCACAAGGGTCATCACGGGCACGGAGCGGATGAAGCAGCGTCCGATTGGGGTGCTGGTGGATGCGTTGCGACGGCTGGGTGCGGGGGTGGAATATGTGGAGAAGGAGGGTTTTCCGCCGCTGCGTATCACGGGCAACCCCGAGATGGAGGGCGGCGAGGTGCGGCTGCGGGGTGATGTGAGTTCGCAATACATCTCGGCGTTGCTGATGATTGGTCCCGTGATGAAGCGGGGGCTGAGGCTGGTGCTGACGGACAGGGTGGTGAGTCGCCCCTACATCGACATGACGCTTGCCATCATGCGGGCGTATGGGGCTCGGGCGGCGTGGACGACGCGGGGCTCGGAGGAGGCGATTGAGGTGGAGGCGGTGCCATACGGGGTGCGGCAGTACAGGGTGGAGAGCGACTGGAGTGCGGCGAGTTACTGGTACGAAATGGTGGCGTTGGCGGGGAATGAGGATGCGGAGGTCGTGCTGCCGGGGCTGTTTGCGGAGAGTCTGCAAGGCGACAGCGGCGGGGCGAAGGTGTTTGAGCAGTTGGGCGTGAAGACGGAGCATCGGGGCACGGAGGTGGTGCTGAGGAAAGGGGGAGCGTGTGTGAGGAGGTTGGAACAGGATTTTCTGGAGATGCCCGATTTGGCTCAGACGGTGGTGGTGACGTGCTGCCTGATGCATGTGCCGTTCCACCTGACAGGTTTGCAGAGTCTGAAAATCAAGGAGACTGACAGGATGGAGGCGTTGAAGGTGGAACTGGGGAAGTTGGGTTATGCCCTTGAGGACAGGAACGACTGCGAACTGCTGTGGGACGGAAAGGTGTCGGCAGAATCCTCGGAGGAGGTGGCGATTGCGACCTACGAAGACCACCGCATGGCGATGGCGTTTGCCCCTGCGGCACTACGGAGGGGGGAGATTCGCATCTGTGACCCAGAGGTGGTGTCGAAGTCGTACCCGAAGTTTTGGGAAGACTTGAAACAAGTTGGATTTGAGATTACGGAGGTATGATTTACTTGATGACAGGATTGGTGCTGCTGGGTGTGGTCGCTCTGGTGGCGGGTTTCCTCAGGGAGAAGAAACTGAAGAGGAAACTGGCAAAAGGGGAAATGGTGGAACTGCCCACGATTCGACAGGTGCAGGACATGGAGTGCTGCGGTCAGCACGAGGTGTGTGAGAAGGAAAGCCTGCTGGCGGCGGTAAGCAAGCAGGTGGAGTATTACAACGACGAGGAACTGGACCGCTTCCGTGGGGTGAGGAGCGATGAGTACCTGCCCGAAGAGGTGGAAGAATTTCGGGAGGTGCTCTACACCATGAGGGAGGAGGAAGTGGCGGGGTGGATACGCTCATTGCAACTCCGTGGGGTGGAGTTGCCTGATGAGATGAAAGATGAGGTGTTCCTGATTGTTGGAGAAAGAAGAGTGGGGGGTGGTTAACAACAGAAGAGGTGTGTTTGTGCGACTACTTCTTTCTCCCCAAATATTCGGTAGGTGTTGTGCCGAATTTCTTGAAGAAAGTGCGGCGGAATGAAAACATGTTGGAAAAACCGCTCTGGTGTGCCAGCCATGTGATGGTGGCATCGGGCTGCTCCTTGTGGAGTTCCAGGAGATAGGAAAGACGCAGTTCGCTGAGCAGGTCGGTGAACTTGACGCCCATGGTCTGATTGACGAATCGAGACGCATAGGTGCGATTGGTGCCAAGGTCTTTGGCGAGGTCTTTGATGCTGTAACTGGGCTGCACGTAGAAAGGAGGATGGGCATTGACCATTTCCTTGTACTTGGCCTGCATCTCGTTTAGAAGGTTCTTCATAGGTTGATGGAATTGTTAAAGATGAAAAAAATTGTTACTTTTTGGTTGTTTTGTGGTGAAAACTTGTGATAAACATTGCAAAGTTAACAAAAAAGACATACATTTTTCAGAAAAGTGCGTGAAGAACAAAAATATTTACAAAAGGTGTTTGAAATTTATATAAAGTAGTGCCTTTTTATCCCAAAAGAAAGGGTGTTGGTACTTTTTGGTACACTTTGTTACCAAAAAGCAATCTCTTCAGGCGGACTGAAAAGGTTGCTTTCTGATGGGAGTTTCGAGGGAGAACTTTGGAGTGATAGGAAGAAGTTACGACTGATAACGCCGATTGACTTCTGCCCAGTTGATGAGTTGCCACAGGGCGGCAAGGTGGGCAGGTCGGCGATTCTGATAGTCGAGGTAGTAGGCGTGTTCCCACACATCGAACGTGAGAAGCGGGGTCAATCCCTTCGTGATGGGATTGCCGGCGTTGGTCTCTTGGGTGATTTGCAACTTGCCCTCCTTGTCGGCTGCAAGCCACACCCAGCCAGAGCCGAACAGGGTTGCCCCTTTCTTCTCGAACTCAGCCTTGAATGCCTCGAACGAACCGAACTGGGCATCGATGGCTGCGGCAATCTCACCCACGGGAGCATTGCCCTCTTTCGGTGCCGCAAACTGTGTGAAATAAAGGTTGTGATTCAGTATCTGACCTGCATTGTTGAAGATGCCGCCCTCGCTCTTCTGCACAATCTCTTCGAGTGGCAGCCCCTCAAACGGACTTCCTGGCAGCAATCCGTTCAGGTTATTCACATACGTCTGAAGATGCTTTCCGTGGTGGAACCCAATGGTTTCGGCACTGATGACGGGTGCCAGTGCATCTTCCGCATACGGCAAAGTTACCAATGCAAACTTTCCGTCTTTTGGCAATGTCTGTGTCATGTCTATTTTAGGTTTTAGAAAGTGAATAAATCGTTGCAAAAGTACTCTTTTTATTTGATATACACAAACCCTCGGGCGGAAATTTTGAAAAGGAAATGAGGCGGGGATGAACATTCGGGTGGCTTTGTCACAATAAAAGGTATGTGTGTTTCGTTATTGATTAGGTATAGAAGTGCCTTTTGTGGTTTTGAAACGAGTCCTACACATATTATATATATACATGGCTGTGTTGTTGTT
>CALAVF010000421.1 GCA_937892315.1 uncultured Prevotellaceae bacterium
TGACTTGGTGTTGACGGGATTAGAGTTTTCGGACGTGAATGTGTTTTCGAGCACCACCAGTTTCCCGCAGACGGTGACGGCAGGAGAGAGCACATCGCTGAATGTGACCTACAAGCCTACGGAACGGGGTGGCGTGGAAAAGACCGTGAAGGTGCTGTGCAACAGCATCTCGAAATTGAACACCATCAAATTGTTGGCAAAACCCTTTGCGGTGAATGAACTGCATGTGCAACCAGCCAGTGGCATGAGCGACGAGGAAGTCGAGATCCATCTGTTGATGAACAACATGGATGACATCAGTGGCTATCAGGTGGAGTTTCAGATGCCTGAACAGTTGGAATATGTGGAGGGCAGTTTTGTGCTGTCGAGCCGCAAGGTGGACCATCAGGCATCGAGTTTGCTGAAAGATGGTGTGCTGAGAATCATTGTCTATTCGCCGACGGACAAGGCTCTGACGGGAACGGAAGGCGAAATCGGCTCGTTCAAGGTGAAATTGTCAGGACGATATGGAACGGAACTGAAGCCGACAAAGACGGTGCTTTCTGCCACTATCAACAAGAAGGTGGAGAATGTGGTGTCGGAGGTGTATGGCGGCTATGTGGAGATCAGAAGTCCGCAAATCAGTGCCAGCAGTACATTGGACTTTGGTGAAGTGTCTGTCACGGAGAAGGCAGAAAAGATGTTTAGCATCTACAATTCTGGCAATGCCCCGCTGACGGTGAGCCGCATTGTGTTTGACAATGAAAACCTGTCTGTGAAAGAGACGATGCCATTAGTCATCCCGAAATATGAAAGCAGGGAGGTGACGGTGGTGTATGGCAGCGTGGAGCAGAAGGCTTTTGAGGCAACCATGCAACTATATAGCAACGACCCTGACCAACGACTGTGGAATGTGGCGGTGACGGGTAGCCGATTTGCTCCGAACTATTTGGAGATTAGTATGGCAGATGTGTATGCAGACGATGTGTTGAGCATTGATGTGTCGGTGAACACGTATGACCCCATTACGGGCTTGCAGTTTGATGTGGTATATCCTCACAAGATTTATGAACCCTACGAGGACAACGTGGTGTTAGAAGCAAGAGCGAACGGCATGACGTTAACATCGAGGGAGATAGAGGCAGGCACGTTGCGATACTTCTGCTATTTCTTAGGAGGGGATGGCATCGCTGCTGGTAGCGGCAAGGCTTTCTCCATCAAGATGAGACCTGTCAATGATGAGGCTCCTGTTGGAAACTACATTGTCTATGTGAAGAACATAAAATTGGGTACCAGTGAAATGGCGGATAAGTATGCAGGTTCGGACACGGAAAGCAGGTTTATGGTGAAGACCCATTCACCTGTCACTATCGCTGCCCAAAATGTGACGATGGTGTATGGCGATGCAGTTCCAAAATTAACGTACACGTCGGCTGGTGAGGATTTGGAAGGTGTTCCTGTTATTACTTGTGAAGCGACATCTGCATCAGCGGTGGGTACGTATCCCATTGTGTTGACTATTGGCAGCGTGAAGAATAAAGACGTAAGTCTGGTGAATGGGACGTTGACTGTAACGAAAGCACCGCTGACGATAACTGTACAGAATTGTACCATGAAGCAAGGTGAGGCTTTGCCTGAATTTGAGGTTGCTTATACGGGTTTCAAGAACGATGAAACGGAAAGCGTCTTGACGAAGAAACCAATAGCGACATGTACAGCCACGTCATCCAGTCGTCCTGGACAGTACGATATCGTAGCAGATGGTGCAGAGGCGAAGAACTACGATATGTTGTATGTGAAAGGGGTATTGACTATCGCCA
>CALAVF010000422.1 GCA_937892315.1 uncultured Prevotellaceae bacterium
GGAAACGCCAAAGCCTCAGCCGAAGAACGCCGAGCCAAAGCCAGAGCCGATTATGCTGCTCGAAGAAAAGCAGAGGAAGAGGTACGCAAGAAGGCAGCAGCCGAGAAAGCCGCTGCCGCTGCTGCCAACAATCGTGTGGCAGGTGCCTTTGGCAACGCCGGCAACAAGGGCAGTAGCGGCAACACCGCAGGCAATGGCAGTCAAGGCTCCCCCACAGGCAACAGCAATGCAGGTAAGACCACAGGTGTGGGTGGTCTTGGGGCAGGCACTTCAGCCCAAGTAGGCAATCGCCTCGTGGTCTATTTGGCGAAGCCTGACTATGCCGACTCCAGCAGTGAAGGTACGGTCGTGGTGGCTATTCAGGTGAGTGCTACAGGTGCTGTCATTAGTGCCAACGTGACCAGCAGCACGACTTCATCTGCTGCATTGAAGAATGCTGCCATCGTTGCCGCCAAACAGTCGAAATTCTCTGAGGGGGACAGGACAGAAAGCGGCACCATCACCTACCGATTTAAACTCAGATGATAGATGTCCAAAACAAAAATAATTCACGAATGACCAAAAATATAATAATGTAAAGTTATGATTTACGCATTTCTCGCCCCAGGCTTCGAAGAAGTGGAAGCCATCGCCCCCATCGACGTGTGTCGTCGTGCAGGTCTCAACGTGAAGACCGTTTCCATCACCAACTCCGCCACCGTGCTTGGTGCCCATGGCATCCCCGTTGTTGCCGACACCCTCTTTGCCGATAACGACTACTCCGATGCCACCCTTCTTTTCCTTCCGGGTGGAATGCCCGGAGCCGCCAACCTCGATGCACACGAAGGGCTCCGCAAGGCAATTCTTGCCCACAACGATGCAGGCAAACCTCTTGCCGCCATTTGTGCAGCCCCCCTTGTCTATGGCAACCTCGGCTTGGCACAGGGCAAGAAGATGACCTGCTACCCAGGCTTTGAGCAGTATCTGACAGGAGGCACCTACACAGCCGCCCTTGTCGAGCGTGATGGCCTCATGTTCACAGGCAAAGGCCCTGCCGCAGCCCTCGCCCTTGGCTATGCCATTGTTGAGCATTTCTGTGGAGCCGACACAGCCGAAGGGCTCAAAAAAGGCATGATGTACAATGACCTCTAAAGCCGTCATCATTGTCGCTGGGGGCAAGGGACTTCGCATGGGGGGTGATATCCCCAAGCAGTTCCTTCCCGTCGGAGGGAAGCCCATCCTCATGCACACCATCGACCGTTTCCTCCAATACGACCCCGACATGCAGGTCGTGCTTGTCTTGCCTCAGAGTCAGCAAGACTATTGGCACGACCTTTGTGTGCAGTACCGTTTCACCCAGCCCTACACCCTTGCCGACGGAGGCGAAACGCGCTTCCATTCCGTCAAGAACGGGCTTGCTCAAGTCGCCGATGGAGTAGGGCTGATAGGTGTACACGATGGTGTGCGTCCCTTCGTCTCTCTCGACACCATTCGTGCTTGCTACGACGAGGCGGCTCGCAGCGAAGCCGTTGTGCCCGTCATCGATGTGGTCGAAACCGTGCGGCATATAAGCCCACTCCAAGGAGAGCCCTCCATCACCGTTCCTCGCAGCGAGTATAAACTCGTGCAGACCCCCCAAGTGTTCTCTGCCGCCCTTTTGCGTTCGGCATATCGTCAACCCTACATTGACTTTTTCACCGATGATGCCTCCGTCGTCGAACGTTATGGCCACCCTGTCACACTCGTGTCGGGCAATCGTGAGAACATCAAAATCACCACCCCATTCGACCTGACCATTGCCGAAGCCCTGATGAAATAATCGAATTATCCTTTTCTTGTTGTGCGGATGGAAAAAACTTCGTATCTTTGTGGGCGAAAAGGAAAAGTCACAAAATATAAAAGATTACGAGTATGGCAATCCCACAGATGCAATTCGTTACGCTGGCCATAGGGGCTACGGCACAGCACATGGGCATAACCGCTACCGAGTTGTTTAATCGTTTGAAGCGTCAGGGGCTAATCCGTCGATTGCTGTTCGACTGCTATGACACGCTACATGCCGAAAGTATAGACGGTGTCATTTGGAACGTACAGGAGGCTTTGCGTAACTGGGAGGAGAAAGACGCAGAGAAAGGAGGAACATTATGATACTCTATCACGGCTCATTTATCAGTGTGCCCAGTCCATTGACTGGTGTAGGACGTAGAGAGTTGGATTTCGGTCCGGGTTTCTATGTCACCAGTCTTCAAGAACAGGCTGAGCGTTGGGCACGTCGTGTCTGTGTCATCCGTGCTGTTGACACACCGCAGTTGTCCATCTATGAATTGGACGAGACATTGCTGCCCTCTGGTGTGCGTCGCCTCAGGCTGAAGCATTATGACCGCGAATGGCTTGACTTCATTGCTGCCAGCCGTAGAGGTGAGGAACCGTGGCGTAACTATGACATCATCGAAGGGGGCGTGGCAAACGATCAAGTTATTGATACTGTTGAGGACTATTATGCAGGACGCATTACGGCAGAGCAAGCCATCGGTCAATTGCAGTTTGCTAAGCCGACGCATCAGATGTGTATTAGTCGTCAGGACATTGTGGACAAATGCCTGCGGTACATCCGGACAGAACCTGTAGGAGAGAAAGGAGGACGGCCATGAGAGACCAAGTGCTGTGGCGAAAAATGGGACGCATTGTCGCGATGCTTGCTGAACGTCTTGACATTGATGCAGAGCGTGCTCTCGACATCCTTTACAACTCTCATACCTATGAACTGCTGTCCAATCCCGATAGCGGCTTGCAATTGCAAAGCGACCAGTACATACTTGCAGACCTGTTGCGTGAGTTGGATGCGTAGCGAGACATTTCGATAGGTTTCAAGAAAATTTTCGAACTTTGTGAAGAATTTGTTGTGTTTGTCCGTTGTGTTATTGTTCTTGTTGTCCGCCTGTGCTGACGACAAGGGAGTGCTGGAGGTGCTTGACCGTGCGGAGTCCCAGATGGAAGAGCATCCCGATTCGTCGTATGCCCTGCTTG
>CALAVF010000423.1 GCA_937892315.1 uncultured Prevotellaceae bacterium
GTCGTCCGTACATCTTCGTTGGTGCCATTGTCACTGGTATTCTCTTTATCCTGCTGTGGCAGATGAGTCCAGAGAACGGGCAGACATATAATTTCTGGTACTTCTTGGTGATGTCACTCCTTTATATTACGGGTAATACTATCTTCAGTACC
This sequence comes from uncultured Prevotellaceae bacterium, assembly GCA_937892315.1. The sequence continues at coordinate 153 of CALAVF010000423.1, forward strand.
CCTTTCATCGGTCTTGGCTATGAGATGTCGGATGACTATAACGAGCGTACCCGCTTGATGGGTGTCACCAATACAATCGGTCAGATAGCATGGATGATTGTGCCTTGGTTCTGGGCACTGATCTCAAACCCTGACTATATCTTCGCCACACAGGTGGAAGGTGTCCGCAAACTCTCCGTTGTGGTGGCGGCATTGTGTATTGTCACAGGTATCATGCCTGCCATCTTCTGTAAGGAGCCACCCCTTCCCGAGAAGGATGGACGCCCGGGCGTTACCATGTCTGGTCTGTGGAATGTCGTAAAGGATGTTTTCAAGAACTTGGGAGAGGTGTTCCGCAACATTCCGTTCCTGCGCCTCTGTATAGCCACGTTCTTAGTGTATAACGGCTTCCAGATGGTGGCATCGTTCGCCAACTATATCATCGTCTACTATATGTTCAATGGTGATTACTCCCTTGCCAACAACTGGCTTACTTGGGAGTGGGTGCCTACGCTCTTCCGCTCTGCCTCGGCATGGTTTGCCACAGTTCAGGCGCTTATCACCGCCTTCTTGGTGATTCCCATCGTGACGTGGATGGCAGGTAAGTGGGGGAAAAAGCAGGCCTTCGTCATTTCCACGGTCATCTCTATCGTCGGCTATGCCCTGAAATGGTGGGGATTCAGTCCGGTGAACCCTTGGCTCATGTTCCTGCCGCTACCCTTGATGTCGTTCGGAATGGGCGGTTTGTTCACCTTGATGATGAGTATGACAGCAGATGTATGTGATTTGGATGAACTGCGTAACGGTCTGCCTCGCAAGGAGAGTCAGTTCGGTGCCATCTACTGGTGGATGGTGAAAATGGGACAGTCGCTGGCACTGGTATTGGGTGGAGCCATTCTCAAATGGGTTGCCTTCGACCAAAATGCCTCCATTCAATCCCCGGAGACACTCACCCAACTCCGACTTGCCGATATCCTTGTTCCTGCCATCTCTGCCTTTGTGGCAATCTTCGTGATGATAGGCTACGACCTGACCGAGGATAAGATGAGGGAAATCAAGGAAGAGTTGAGAGAACGTAGAAAGTAACAAATACCAAAGGGCAACACGACACAAATTGTAAAATGTAGTTTGCATTTTCCCATAGCACGGGTTATGCGAGGTGTACGGAAAACTTAAAATCCGTGAAAACCGCATAATCCGTGCCTCTTTTTTTTGTCATTGAGAAAAGAAATCCGTATCTTTGCCGTACGAATCTATACATCATTTATAATAAAACTAATTAATTATGGTAAATTACAAGGATTTGGGTCTCGTGAATACTCGCGAGATGTTCAAGAAAGCAGTAGCAGGCGGCTACGCTATCCCCGCTTTCAACTTCAACACAATGGAGCAGATGCAGGCTATCGTACAGGCTGCCGTTGAGACAAAGTCACCTGTTATCATGCAGGTTTCTAAGGGTGCCCGTAACTATGCAAACGCTACTATTCTCCGCTATATGGCTGAGGGTGCTGTGGCTTATGCTAAGGAGTTGGGTTGTGAGCATCCTGAGATCGTGCTGCACCTCGACCACGGTGACAGTTTCGAACTCTGTAAGGATTGTATCGACATGGGCTTCTCTTCAGTGATGTACG
>CALAVF010000424.1 GCA_937892315.1 uncultured Prevotellaceae bacterium
CATCCAAGATGGTTTGTCAATGGAAATTGCACAACATATTTGTACCAAGTTCTCGTAAATAATTGATACTCATATATGATTACATTTGAGGAGGTGAAATAGACACGGTTACATAAAATTAGAAATGTCCGTGCGACTTGCGAGGGTTGCACGGACATTTTGTATGATGATATGAGCCGTTTTAGAGGATGGCGATGATGTCTCGGAGGCGATGCACCTCGTGGGTGACAGGTTCGGGGGCGGAGTAGTCGGGGAAGCGGTTGAAATAGATGGTGGGGAGACCGTAGTGTTTGGCTCCGAGGATGTCGGTGTTGAAGTTGTCGCCAATCATGAGGGTGGTCTTAGGGGAGGCACCTGAACGTTGAAAGGCGTAGTCGAAGAAGAGGGGAGAGGGTTTGTTGGCTCCCGCATCTTCGCTGAGAATGATAGTTTGGAAGTAGTCGAAGAGTCCGCAGGAGCGAAGTTTCTTATATTGTACTTCGTGAAAACCATTGCTGCAAAGGTGCATACGGTATTTCTTGCTACGAAGGTAATCCATGAGTTCTTGTGCTCCATCAACAAGACCTGATTTGACAGAACAGAGGGCCAGGAACTTGTCGCTGGCTTTGAGGCAATAGTCTTCTGTCGGATTGAGCCCTTTTCCGAGACTCAGCGGATGGCGAAAACGCTCTATGATAAGATGGTCACGTTCAAATTCTCCTTTGGCATATTGTGTCCAAAGGCGGATGTTCGTGTTCCAATAGTCATCATAAAAGATGCTGGGGTCAGAAAAGTATTGGTCGAGGTGCAGATACTCATACAATTCACCCAAAGCGATGATGGCATTGCCGTGGGTGTCATAGAGCGTATCGTCGAAGTCGATGAAAAGGTCTGTGTATCTCATGCATTAAAGATGGCATTGAAGCACTTGTCGGCTGCTCCAGCGTTGGCATTGATATAGTTGCCTGCTGCTTGACCTGCTTTCTGAAGGGCATCGGGAGAGGAAAGGAACTTGTCCATGATGGTCGCAAAACTCTCGGCATCTTGATATTCGAAGGAGCCGCCGCAAGCCTTGAGGGCTTGTGCCTCGCGGAACTTCTGGTTGTTAGGACCGAAGAGGACGGGAATTCCATAAACAGCAGCCTCGGGCACGTTGTGAATACCCACACCGAAACCGCCACCTACGAGTGCCACCTTGCCGTAGCGGTAGATGGAAGAGAGTTTTCCGAAACAGTTGATAATCAAAGCACAAACCTCAGAAGAAGGAATACATCCGCTTTGTTCTATTTCTGTATATCTGGCAGATTGGATGCCGTTTTCTTCCAACAGTTTCTCTATGTCTTTCAGATGCGTTTCACTGATGACATGGGGAGCGATGATGAGTTTCCAGTCTTTGTGTTGAGCGAAGTAGGGAATATAGATTTCCTCGTCTGGTCCCCATGAGGAACCGGCGATAAAGCAAGGAACGTCACTTGCAAATTGTTCCACCAGTGGTAGTGGCTTGGAAGCATCCTTGATGGCGATGACACGATCAAGTCGGGTGTCACCCACCACCGTCACATTCGTGATGCCGTGCTCTGCCAGCAGTTTCTTGGATGTTTCGTTTTGTACAAACAGATGCGTGAACTGCTTGATGGGTTTCAGTGTGCCATACCATTTGAAGAAATGCTGCTCTGGACGGAATATGCTGCTCACACTATAAGTCTTGATGCCTTTGTGGCGGCAGGTGGTCAGATAGTTTGTCCAGAACTCATATTTGATGAATACGGCAATCTCGGGATGTGCCAATCTTAGGAACGAAAGAGCATTCCCAGGAGTGTCAAAAGGAAGATAGCACACAAGGTCTGCTCCCTCATAATCCTTTCTCACCTCATAGCCAGAAGGCGAGAAGAACGTGAGCAAAATCTTATATTCGGGGTGTTCTATGCGTAAACGCTCCATCAGCGGGCGTCCCTGCTCAAACTCACCCAGCGATGCGGCATGAAACCACACCACACGGTCTGTCTTCTTGATGTGGCGACGCAGTAATGTGTAAGTCTGGCTGATACCCACCACCATCTTCCGTGCTTTCTTGTGGAAGATGGCAGCGATAATCATACCCCACGTAAACAAGTATAATCCAATCGAGTACATTTATCCAAGAGTTTCAATTGCAAACTTCATTCGCTTGATGACTTCTTCTTTGCCGAGGAATGCCGATAACTCATACATGTCAGGACCTTGCCCAGTTCCCACCAATGCTACACGCCAAGCATTCCACGGCTTGATGCCCGTTTCTTCTGTCCAGGGGTCGATGACTGCTTTCTGGCTTTCCACGCTCCAGTCGCTGATACCCTCCAGAACGGTGAGCATCTGCTTCATCTCCTCGCCTGTTTCCTCTTTCCAGTTCTTGCGGATGAACTTGTCACCTTCCTTATCAAACTCAGTCGGAGCAACGAAGAAGAATTTGGTGAGTGGCCACAAGTCGCTTGGGAAGGAAATGTTACGCTTCTTCTTGTTTCCTTGGCCATCCACATATTCGATGACTTTCAGTTTCATCATGCGTACCACTTCTGCTTCTTGTTCCGTGGTTGCCTCAATGCCATTCTCCTTCAATACCTCGTCAAAACCAGGGCACCAATCTGTATCAGGGTGTTGAATCAGATACTGATGGTTGAACCAAGCGGCTTTCACATAATCGAACTTCGCACCGTTCTTTGAGCACTTTGACAGGTCAAACAATTTCACCATCTCGTCCAGCGACATCAGTTCTTGGTCATTGCCAGGATTCCAGCCTAACAAAGCCAAGAAGTTGACAACTGCTTCTGGCAAATAGCCTTTTTCACGATATCCCGATGAGATTTCACCGCTCTTGGGGTCATGCCATTCGAGTGGGAAGACAGGGAACCCAAGTTTGTCACCATCCCGCTTCGACAATTTCCCGTTGCCAATCGGTTTCAGGAGCAAAGGCAAATGAGCGAAACGGGGCATGGTGTCTGCCCATCCGAAAGCCTCATACAGCAGTACATGTAGAGGTGCTGACGGCAACCATTCCTCACCACGAATCACATGGGTCACTTCCATCAGGTGGTCATCCACAATGTTTGCCAAGTGATAAGTCGGCAATTCATCCGCACTCTTGTACAGAACCTTATCATCAAGGATGCTGGAGTTAATCTTCACCTCGCCACGAATCAAATCATCCACCAACACATCACGTCCAGGCTCAATCTTGAAACGTACCACATATTGTTCGCCTTTGGCGATGAGGCTGTCCACTTCTTCTTTGCTCATAGTGAGCGAGTTACGCATCATACCACGTGTAGAAGCATCATATTGGAAATTCTCAATCTCCGCACGTTTAGCATTCAACTCCTCAGGAGTGTCAAAGGCATAATAAGCCTTGCCGTTGTCCAACAGCACCTGCACATATTTCTTATAAATATCCCTACGTTCACTTTGGCGATAGGGACCATGCTCACCACCAAACGAAACACCTTCGTCAAATTGAATGCCCAGCCACTTGAACGATTCGATAATATATTCCTCCGCACCCGGCACAAAACGAGTAGAATCCGTGTCCTCAATACGGAAAATCAAATCACCGCCATGCTGCTTAGCGAACAAATAATTGTAGAGAGCGGTACGCACACCGCCAATGTGAAGAGGTCCCGTAGGACTCGGCGCAAAACGCACCCTCACTTTTTTTTCTGCCATAACAAAGTCTTAATTTGGCGACAAAGGTACGACTTTTTTATGAATAATAAATTATTTTTTACTACATTTGCACCCGATTACGTAAATCAACTTACAAAATATATGAAAATTGATATCAAAAAAATTCTCCCAGACGTATGCTGCATAGCCCTGTTTGCGGCGATAGCGTTCGTCTATTTCCTGTCGCCAGTGAGCAAAGGCTATCGTTTGGAACAGCATGATAGTGGTGCGAACGACGGCATCAATGTGGAAATCAATGCCTATCGTGAGGCACATGGTGGTGAGACACCTCGGTGGGTGACGAGTCTTTTTGGTGGAATGCCCACCTATCAGATTGCACCCTCGTACAGTTCTACCAAGGTGATGACTTTTGTTGAGAAGGCTTATCATTTGTGGTTTCCCGATTATGTGTGGTACATTTTTGCCTCGATGTTAGGGTTTTACATCTTGCTCAGGGCTTTCGACTTCCGTCAGTGGATGGCGGCTCTGGGTGCAGTGGTGTGGGCTTTTAGCAGTTATTTCTTCATCATCATTGCCGCCGGACATATCTGGAAGGTGATGGCATTGGCATATATTCCACCCACCATGGCAGGTATGGTGCTGTGCTATCGGAAGAAATACTTGTTGGGCACGATTGTCACAGCCATCTTTGCCACCTTGCAGATACAAGCCAACCACGTGCAGATGTCCTACTATTTCTTGATAGTGGAATTGCTGATGGTCCTTGCCTTTCTTATTCATGCCATCCAGAAGAAGGAGTTGGCTTCTTTTGGTAAGGCAACGGCAGGTGTGGCTTTGGCAGCCATTTTGGCCATTTGCCTTAATGCTTCCAATCTTTATCACACCTACGAATATGCCAAGGACACCATGCGTGGCAAGAGCGAACTGGTGAAGCAAGGCAAGGCTGAAGACCAGACAGACAGCGGTTTGGAACGCAGTTACATCACGGCTTGGAGTTATGGCATTGATGAATCCATGACTTTCCTCATCCCTGATGTGAAGGGTGGGGCAAGTATGCCACTCTCCATGAATAAAACTGCCATGAAGAAAGCGGATGGACAATTGGAACAGATGGGTATCTATGGGGCTTTCACACAGTATTGGGGTGAGCAGCCAGGCACCAGTGGCCCTGTTTATCTGGGTGCTTTGGTGTGTATGCTCTTTGTGCTTGGCCTGTTGGTTATTCCCAACAAGAATCCGCTCAAATGGGCACTGATTGCGGCAGGTGTGCTGACACTGATGTTGGGATGGGGTAAGAACTTCATGCCATTCACCGATTTCTTTATTGACCACGTGCCCATGTACTCCAAGTTCCGCACCGTGGCAAGCATCCTTGTGGTGGTGGAGTTTGTGGTGCCTTTTATTGCCCTGTGGGGCTTGAAAGAGTGGGTGGAAAAGCCCACGGAGAAGTCTCTTTTTGCCGCTACCATCTTTACTGTAGTCATTTGCCTCATCTATGTGATGTCGCCAGGGCTTGGCAGCGACCTTCTGAGCACTAACGACAAGGCGGCTGTGCAGCAATATGTAGGTGCAGGTTATTTCGATGAGGCTTTTGGACAGAATATTCTCCGCAGCCTTTCCGACATGCGTGCTGCTATGGTGAGTGCTGATGCTTGGCGCAGCATTTTGTTCATCATGTTAGGTGCAGCAGTGATGTGGTGGTATGCTCATACAGCCTCGAAAAAGGAAGGCAAACTGACGCCTTCGCAGATGACGACGATGTCTGTCCTTCTTCTTTCTATCTGTCTCATTGACATGTGGCAGGTGAACAAGCGTTACCTTCACGACAGCATGTTTGTCGAACCTCAAGGTGTGGCTCGTATTCAGAAGACAGAGGCTGACAATTATATCTTGGAGAAGAGCGGAACAGGGCGTGATTATCGTGTCTTGAACTTCACCGTCTCCACTTTCAACGACAACAACACTTCGGCTTTCTATAGTTCCGTAGGTGGCTATCATGCTGCCAAACTTCGTCGTTATCAAGAGTTGATAGAGGCACACATCGCTCCTGAGATGTCGAAAGTGTATGAAGCACTTCGTTCTGCTCCGATGGACACCGTGGCAATGATGCAGGGCCAATCTCCTTATCCTGTTTATCATTTGGAGGCTGCTACAACCGATTCTCTCTTCCCTGTCATCAATATGCTCAACACCCGCTGGTTCATCCTTGGTGCTGGCGAGAAGGGTGAGGTGAAACTGCCGATAGAGAACAACACCGCCTTTGGCAATGCTTGGTTTGTCACTGGCATCAAGTGGGCGGACAATGCCAACGAAGAGTTGGAGGCACTGGGCACAGAAGACCTTCGTCATACTGCTGTGGTGGCAAAGGCAGACTTTGGTTTCCTTAAGGCAGGAGGTGAAGGAACCGTCCAACTTACGTCATACGGAGCCAACGAGGCAAAATATGAAGTGGAGTCGTCACAAGGTGGCTTGGTAGTCTTCTCCGAGGTGTATTACCCTGGTTGGACCGCTACGATTGATGGTCAACCAGCCGAGGTGGGACGAGCCAACTATGTGCTTCGTGCCCTCAATGTGCCGGCAGGCAAGCATGAGATCATTTTCACCTTCGACCCACAGAGCGTTCACACTACCGAGACTGTTGCTTACATCGCACTTGCCGTGCTGGTGCTCCTCATTGCGGCAGCCATTGTCTTATCACTTAAAAAGAAGAAGGGATGAAATTATCACTTTTGCAACCCGATATCGTGTGGGGCGACCCGACGGCGAATCAGGAAAAACTCTCCGAAATCCTCTGGGGGCTTGACCCCAGCGATGTGTACGTGCTTCCAGAAATGTTCTCCACAGGTTTTGCGGCCAATCCCGAAGGCATAGCAGAGGCGGACCATTCGTCGCTCGACTGGATGCTGAAGATGGCGAAAGAACTGAAAGGCGCCGTGTGTGGCAGTGTGGCTACCGAGGTGGCAGAAGAAGGTTCTGACGTGAAGGCATACTATAATCGTTTCTACTTCGTCAAGCCCAATGGGGAATACTTTTCCTACGACAAGCGCCATCTTTTCACTTATGCCGACGAACATCGGCGTTACACACGCGGGCAAGACCGCGTGGTGGTGGAGTTTCGAGGTGTACGCTTCCTGTTGCAAGTATGCTACGACCTCCGTTTCCCCTGTTACTCACGCAACATCGACAAGATTCCATACGATTGTGCCATCTATGTGGCATCATGGCCAACGACGCGTCTCGCTGCCTGGAACACCTTGCTTCATGCTCGTGCCATCGAGAACCAATGCTATGTGGCAGGGGTTAATCGGACTGGTGAAGATGCCAGTGGACGCTACAGTGGTGGAACGCTGTTGGTTGACCATTATGGCAACACCGTTGCCGCCTGTCCTCTTGGCGAAGAGTCATCCATCACGCTCGACCTCGACTTGCAGGCACTTCGCGTCTTCCGCAAGAAGTTCCCTGTGCTGAAAGATGCTGACAGATGATATTTCTCACGTGTGAAAACAATCTTTATCTATACTCATTTAATACTCAAATAAAATGGTTCAACAAAACGACAAAGGTTCAAAAGCCTATTTGATTTCCATTGTGATGGTCGCCGTGCTTGGCGGCTTGCTATTTGGTTACGACACCGCTGTTATCTCGGGTGCTGAGAAAGGTCTTCAGGCATTCTTCATGAATGCAGACGATTTCGCTTACACCGACGGATGGCACGGCTTCACTTGTGCCAGTGCCCTCATCGGCTGTATCATTGGTAGCGGCATCTCTGGTATGCTTGCCAGCAACTGGGGACGTAAGCGTTCTCTCATCTTTGCGGGTGCCATGTTCTTCATCTCCGCATTAGGCAGCATGGAACCAGAGTTCCTCTTCTTCCATCATGGCGAGGCAACCATGAGTTTGCTCGTCATGTTCAACATCTACCGTGTCATTGGTGGTGTGGGTGTCGGCTTGGCATCCGCCATTTGTCCGATGTACATTGGCGAGGTTGCGCCCAGCAACATTCGTGGTATGCTGGTTTCTTGGAATCAGTTTGCCATCATCTTTGGTCAGTTGGTGGTGTATTTCGTCAATTTCCTCATCTTGGGTGGCAATGTCAACCCTATCATCGAAGCGGTGAATGGTGTCAATCAGGTGCTCAACCCTGATGCCGCCTCTTGGACCATCTCGACAGGATGGCGTTACATGTTCGGCTCCGAGGCTGTTCCTGCAGGTCTCTTCACCATTTTGATTTGCTTCGTGCCTGAAACACCACGTTATCTCGTCATGATAGGCAAGGACGAGCGTGCTTACGGCATTCTTGCTCGCATCAATGGTGCTTCTGTTGCACGTGACATCATCAGCGACATCAAGAACACCATCACCGTCAAGACAGAGAAGATGTTCTCTTATGGCTTCCTTTGCATCTTCGTGGGTATCATGCTTTCTGTCTTCCAGCAGGCTGTGGGCATCAATGCCGTGCTTTATTACGCACCTCGCATCTTCCAGGATATGGGTATGCAGAACCCCATGGTTCAGACCGTCATCATGGGTATTGTCAACATCTCCTTCACGCTTGTGGCTGTGTTCACAGTGGAGAAACTCGGCAGAAAGCCCCTGCTCATTTGGGGTAGTATCGGCATGGCGATTGGTGCATTCGGTGTTGCCATCACGTTTGGCAATCCATCGCTCAATCTCGTTTGTATGCTCTCCATCATGGTGTATTCGGCATCCTTCATGTTCTCATGGGGACCTATCTGCTGGGTGCTTATTGCAGAAATCTTCCCCAACACCATTCGTGGCAAGGCTGTGGCAATAGCAGTAGCGTTCCAGTGGATTTTCAACTGGATTGTCAGTTCTTCCTTCGTGCCGATGTTCAACATGCACTTGACAGAGGGTGATGATTTCGGCCATTGGTTCACCTACGGACTTTATGGCGTCATCTGCGTCATTGCAGCCATCTTCGTGGCAAGACTGGTGCCTGAAACCAAGGGCAAGACCCTCGAAGACATGACAAAGTTGTGGCGTAAAGAATAAGGCAGTCATTGACTCTTCTACACATAAAAAGCGTGTTGCCCGATTGAGCAACACGCTTTTGTTTATGGCCACATTTTTAGTGTTCCTTATGCATTCGGGATCTCCATTACAAATCGTGCCCCCTCCGTATATTCAGGGTCGAGAAGTAAGGTTCCTCCCAAGTCTTTGACGTGCTGTTGCGTCAAGCCCAAGCCGATGCCGAAACCCTCGCCAAACGGGTCTATCTTGTAGTAGGGCTGATAGATGCGTTCACGCTCTTCTTCAGGAATGCCCTTTCCGTGGTCTTCTATGGTGAAACGGAGCATACCCTCCTCTGTGGCTTCCACCATGAAGTCAATCGGCTTCTCAGAGGCAAATTTCTTGGCATTGATGAGCAATTCACGCAGCGAGCGGTGCAGATAGAGCCTGTTGGAGTGGATGTAGTGCGGATTCGGAATTTTCGAGGTGTAATTCAGCACGGTATCGTAAGGCTGGAGTTCTTCAAAGTTCTTGATAGATTCGGCAATCACATCGTTGACTTCCACTTCCTGCGAGATGTCTAATGGTGCGTATTCCAATCTCGACACGTCGTAGAGCATGTGCGACATTCTTCTGATGGTGATGGCATACTGCTTCATGGCATCTGTCGATTCCCTCACCTCTTCAGGCGACAGCGAATCCTGATTGTCGCTCACCACCTGCATAAAACCTCCGATGATGTTCAGCGGAGTGCGGATTTGGTGCGATGCCTCTCGAAGCGATTCCGCCTTGCGTTCCTCTGCCTCTTGTGCCAACTGATTGGCTTTGGCAAGTTCCTCGTTGCGGCGTTCCGTCTCTTCGTTCATCTTTTGAATGTTGTTGACACTCTCGCTGATAGATTCCAACATCGTCACAAAGGTGTTCTGCAATTCACCCACGTCGTCTTTGTGGTCGCTCCGTGAGATGTCCACGTCGAAGTTGCCCTCTGCGATGCTGTGTGACTGCTGTGCCAGTTTGTCGAGCGGTTTGATGAAGTGCTTGATGGTCTTCCAGCAGACGAGGAACGTCAGCAGCAAACCTATCAGGATGAGCGGCACAATGATGTAGGACAATTTGTTATATGCAGAGAAAATATCATTCTCAGGACATACCAGGGCGATGCTCCAATCCGTACCCTCCACGGGCTGATAGAAGACAAAGTAGGTATTTCCCTTGCAGCGGATGCTCTTTCGTCCTGTCTTTCCTGCCGTCATCTCCTTGCCCAGTTCCATAATCTCAGGATATTCCTCGGGGTCGTAAGCCGTGAAGATTGTTTGCTTCACCAACTTCATGCGGTTGGGATGCACAAAATAGCGTCCGTCCGACCCCAGCATAAAACAGTAGGAATTAGGGTAGGGCTTCTCGGCTGAGATGGCATCGGAAAGCCTTTGGATGGAAAGGTCGGTGGAGATGACACCGACGAAGTCCCCCGTCTTGGAGTAGAGAGGCTTGCCGTATGACGCAATCATGAAGGGCGACGAGAGCGTGCCTTCATTGTCGTCGCTATAAGGGTCTGTCCAGCAAGCCTGCTTCTTGTCGCGTGGAGTCTTGTACCACACCTTCTCGTAGTAGTTGTAGTCTTCCTCATACGCCGTCTCTATCTGATCGCCCTCCCTGATGGTATAGACAGAGAAGTTTCTGCCATACTGAGGGAAGAAGTGGGGCTCCAATGTGATGGAACAGCCGTTGATGTTCGGATTCTGCTCCACCACACGGCGAGTGTAGTTATACAGCGAGTCGGGATGCAGGTTTTCCTCCACCAGCCAACTGATGTTCTCCGTGGCAGTCTTCACCTCCCTGATGTATTTCTTCACACGCAGCGACGTGTTCTCCAGCATGTGGGTGGCACGCTGCCTTGCCTCCAGTCTCACGATTTGGCGTGAACGCTCAAACAGGTAGTCGATGCTGACGATGAAAACCGTCGTCACAACAGCCAGGATGCCGATGCAGAGTTTCAGCGACAGCGAATGGTTGATATATGAGATAGGATTTTTCATGTCGTTTTCTTTTGGGCGATTTTTACCATTCTGTCAAGCAGGCTTGTGATGGACTTGATCTTTGCCAAGACCGTCTCTGTCAGCGTCTGAACCACCTTCGGGCTCAAACTCTCGTAATTGTCTCTGAGTTTATAGACGGCGCTCTCAATCACTTTCACAGGCGGAATCATCTTGTCGGCAATGTCGTGGATGAACGTGGTGCTCGTTTCGTTCGTCTTGCGTATCTGCTCATAGACGGCGCTGAGCAACTTGTTACGCTCTTCCAGTGTAGCGGAGAGTTGCTTGATTTTCTTGATGTGCTTGGACAGCGATTGCTGCATGACGCTGAAACTGTTCTGCAGCACACCGATTTCGTCCGTTCTGGAAGTTCTCGGCACAGGCTGGTCAAACTCACCCTTTGCGAGATGTGCAGCCGAGGCGGTCAGCATGTCGAGCGGCTTCATCTGCCAGGTGATGAACACCATGCAGAACACGAAAATGAGCAGGATGCCAATGAGCGTGATGGTAATCATGTGTCGATTGAGCAATTCGTTTGCCGCAAAAATGTCGTTTTCAGGACAGACGATGCAAGCACTCCAGTGCCCGTTGTTCACCAATCTGTAGAGCACATAACTGTCCTTGCCGAACAGGCTTACGGCACGGCAGCCCGATTCGCCTGCCATCATCGATTTCACCAGTTCTTGTACTCGCGTGTCAGGCTCTTCCTTCACCACGTCTTTCACAAACGTGTGGTACAGCCTCGTCCTGTCGGGGTGGATGAGGTAGGTGCCCCGCACGCCCAACATGGTACTGTAGGAGTTGGGATAGGGCTTCGTGCTGAGCACCGTGCTCGACATCCAATCTACAGAGATGTCGGCGGCAAGGATGCCCACAATCTTCCCCTCGGAGTCTTTGATGGGTGTGCTGCATGTCACGATGCTCGACAGGATGGTGTCCGTCTCGGCGTGAGGACGAATCCAGCACACTTCGTTGGCGTGTAGGGGAATGTAGTACCAGTTCTGCCCCATGTAAGGCATACCGCTGATGACGTGAGGCTCAATCTCCATCGGGTTGTGGTTCGTCACGATGCTGTCTTCGCCCCTGGCGTCACGATAGGAATAATCGTAGAACAGCCCGCCTCGCTCCTTGTAGAAGCCGGGCTCGAAGGCGATGGCACATCCTATAATGGTCGGGTTGTTCTTCACCACCTCGCGAGTGTATGCCGCCATCAGATGCGGGTTGTCCAGATGGTGCTCCACGTTCCATCGCATGTTGTTGGTGGCAACCTCCACTTCCGACAGCACATTGTCGATGCTGTGTACCGTCCTGTTCAGCGCTTCCTCTGCCTTTGCCAAGGATTCTCGCTCGATGGCACTGTGAGAAACACGGAACATGATGACCAATGCCGTCACAAACAATATCGTGACGAACGCCAGCACCATAAAACTCAATCTTGCGGAGAGAGTCCCCTTGCCACGTATGTATTGACGAAATGACATGTCTCAGTTAATAACTCCATTCTATTTGACTCCAAAGGTACAACTTTTAAATGTAAACACAAAATATTTTGGCAGAAAAGTCTAAAATGTTTCCAATGTTGCCGTTTTGAATCCTCTATTGGGCGACTCGAGACCCCAAAAGTACGAACAGGGTACCGGACGAAACGAGAAGAAGAGCCGATTCCTTTCTGTGCCTATAGATGGAGATGTGCGGAGAAGGGCAAGAGTTGAGAGGGGGAAGGAATCGAAAGATAACAAAAGTGTCCTTTTGTGAATTTGTCCTTTTGTCCTTTTTCTGTCCGCACGCAGGAATTCCTATTATTATATATTATTATATTTTTTATTATTAT
>CALAVF010000425.1 GCA_937892315.1 uncultured Prevotellaceae bacterium
GGGCGCGGCACTTGAACCACGGATACCCGGCGATGATGTAGTTCTCGCCGTCCTTCTCGTAGTGGAACTGATGAGCCGCATTGACCAGACAAGACTGGAAGTTGGTGCGTGGCACGTGCACCTCATACTCGTGGTCGAAGACCTTCTTCAACTGGCTGGACTTCACTTCGCTCAGTCCGGCGGCGAAGACCACGCTCTCGCCCTTCTTGATGTTGAACTCGAAGTAGCCCGGCACGTAGAGGTCCTCGGTGTAGTCATAGCCCATCTCCTGCTCCTTGTAGTATTCGATGCCGCGGTACCAGTTGGGCTCGAAGACGAACTCGTTCTTCTTGTTGAGTTGCATCATCAGTTCCGGATAGCCCGGGTACATGCGAGTCTTGATGCCGTTGTCGATGAGTTGATACTCGCGGCTGGCACGTGAGTTCTCGTGTGTACACTCGCCCACACTGCGGAAGGCGAGGAACGGACGCAGACGAAGGGTTGTCACGGAGTGGGCATCGAGCAGCGTGTAGCGGATGAGGAAGCGGTTCTCGAAGTGCTGGAACACACGCTCCTTCTTCAGTATCACACCACCCACACGGTAGATGGTTGTCGGCAGTTTTTCCCATTCGCACGAACGGATGTACTTGTGTCCGTTGGGACTGTACACGTTGCCCGAATACTTGTGCAGACCCAGATTGAACTGAGCGCCGTGCTGGATGACGGTCTCGTCGAGCGACGACAGGAGCACATGGTTCTCATCGTCCAGTTCTGGGACAGGAACAACCAACAAACCGTGATATTTACGCGTATTGCAATCCACAATGGATGAGCACGAATACGCACCTGACCTGTTTGTACGCAGAATCTCCTTTGGCATCGATTCCTGCAGGTTGGCCATCAGGGTTTTGTCGAAACGTAAATAACTCATAGAGGTTGTAGTATTTTAAGGTATTATTAGTTTTTTTGCGGTTAGCACGCTGATTAAATTTGTCAAATTTAGGGATTATTTTTTTTTTGTACAACCTTTCTTCGATTTTTTTCAGAAAAAAATTCACATCCGCCGCTAAAAACGTCAAAAAGATGCTGAAAAGCAGAAAATCACGGAAAAGTTTTGTTTAATTTGCAACTTGTATGTAACTTTGCATTGCAAAACTCAATAAGGTTAATGAAAAAGAAATATTCCAAGATATTGGCAGAGACGGTGGAGAGTCTTCAGGACATCACGCAACTCCTCAACGACGAAGAGAAAGAGGAACTGAAGGATAACATTTCCGTGCAGCAATTCAAGAAGAACGAAGTGCTTTATCGCGAGGGGGAAGTGCCTCAGTTGTTCCACTGCCTCATCAGCGGCAAGGTGAAAATCTACAAGGACGGCGTGGGCGGAAGAACCCAGATTATCCGAGTGGTCAAGCCCGTGGAGTATTTCGGCTATCGTGCCTATTTTGCCAATCAGAACTACGTGACCGCCGCCGCCACGCTGGAGGCGAGCACCATCTGCTTCATCCCGAACGAACTGATAGAGAAGTGGCTGATGGAGAACAACCTCCTCGCCCTCAACTTCATCCGCCGATTGGCGGTGGAGGTGGGCAACTCCGACCAGCGGACGGTGAACCTCACCCAGAAGCACATCCGCGGACGCCTGGCAGAGTCGTTGCTCTTCCTGCGCGACAACTACGGGCTGGAGGAGGACGGCGCCACCCTGTCCATCTACCTTTCTCGCGAAGACCTTGCCAACATGTCGAACATGACGACCTCCAACGCCATCCGCACCCTCTCCGCCTTTGCTCAGGAAAGAATTATCGCCATCGATGGGAAGAAAATCAAAATCATCGACGGCGAAAGCCTGGAGAAAATCAATAAGATAGGGTAATTTCTTTTTATCCCACCAGCGGCATTTTTTATTCCACCTGTGGCATCATCTTCTATCCCACCAGCGGCACAATAAAATTCAACGCATCTTTTTCGAGGCTGATACGCAGCGGCTCCGGCTGCTTGGTGGTCAGCACCAGGCCGTCGAACGACACGAGCGCCTTGTCCACCCGATTGACCGTCACCTGCTGGGCACGGTAGGGATGCACATTCTTGTAGTTGAGGAACCTGCCCTTGCCCAACAGCCAGAACCCCTCGAAGAGTTGCCACCACTTCGGGCGGGTAATCAGCGAGATGTCCAGCATTCCGTTGTAGGGCACCGCATTGGGTGTCTGCCCGTAGCCGTGGCAGTTGCCGATGCACACCGACATATAGTTCTCCTCAATCGTCTCCGTCTCAATCTGCAATGCCATGCTGAACTGCTTCCGCTCGAAGATGCGGCTGATGAGGGCTGGGATGACCGAGAGTTTTCGGGAGCCGATAATCTGCACCGCATCGTTGGTCGTCTTGATGAGCCGGGCACCCAGGCCGATGTTCACACAGTTGAGGAAGTAGCGACGCTGCGGAATGCCGTCGTCCTGATAGATGCAGCAGCCCACATCCACCTTCCGCACATGGCGGGCGATGATGCTGTCCACCACCCGCTTGTAGTCGTCCACCGTCACCCCCCAGAACCGGGAGAAGTCGTTGCCGATGCCATTCGGAATCACGGCAAAGGCAAAATCCTCGGGCAGCGACTCCCGCTGCTTCATGATGGCATTCACGGCGCTGTTCAGCGAGCCGTCGCCACCCACCACGACCACCGTTCGGTAGCCGTTTTCGCACAGCATCCCCACCAGTCGTCCCACCGAACTGAAGGTCTCCGACTGCAAAAAGTCATACTGCACACCCTTCTGCTCCAGATACTTGCGGATGAGCACCCATCGTTTCTGCGAGCGGTCCATGCCTGCGTGTGGACTGTAAACTACACCTATGCGGTTTGCGTCAACCATAATGCTTCTACTTGCTTTATACGTTCTTCAATGGGCGTCTCGACGCTGAGCCAGTGAATCTTGATGCCCCGCCGCTCCTCCATGCCCCGAAACCAGGTCATCTGCCGCTTGGCAAACTGGTGGATGGCGATTTCGAGCAGCGACACCATCTCGTCATACTGCAACTGCCCCAGCAGATAGAGCGTCACGAACTTGTACTCCAGTCCGTAGCGGATGAGCCGTTCAGCCGGCACTCCCCTATCCAGCAGCCCTTTTATCTCGTCCACCATCCCCTCTTCCAGTCGGGCATGGAGGCGCCTGGTGATTTTTGCCCTCCGCTCCTCGCGGCTGATGTCCAGCCCGACGATGAGCGAGCGGAACTCGGGAAACTCCCTGCCGTCAAACTCGTATGCCTTGACCACGCTCTCGATGTACATGCCCGTTCCGCCGCACAGGATGGGCAGTTTGCCACGGGCGGTGATGCCTTCGTAGGCATCGAGGAATCCCTTCTGCCACTCATACACATTGTACCTCGTGCCCGCCTCGGCGATGTCGATGAGGTGATACGGGATGTCCTTCCCCTCCACCCGGTAGTCCGCCAGGTCCTTCCCCGTGCCGATGTCCATGCCGAGATACACCTGC
>CALAVF010000426.1 GCA_937892315.1 uncultured Prevotellaceae bacterium
TTTCGTATCTTTGCCAACAAATTAGTGAAGACATGAAACAATACCTCGACTTATTAGACCGCATCCTGACGGAAGGCGTTCAGAAAGGCGACCGCACAGGCACGGGCACCATCTCCGTTTTTGGCAATCAGATGCGGTTCAACCTGTCAGAAGGATTCCCCCTGCTGACAACCAAGAAACTGCACCTCAAGTCCATCATCTACGAACTGCTCTGGTTTCTGCAAGGCAACACCAATGCCAAGTGGCTGCAAGAGCGAGGAGTACGCATCTGGAACGAATGGGCAGACGAAGACGGCAACTTGGGACACATCTATGGCTATCAATGGCGAAGTTGGCCCGACTACAACGGCGGACACGTTGACCAAATCCGCGAGGTCATCGACCAAATCAAGAACAATCCCAACTCTCGCCGACTGATTGTGTCAGCGTGGAACGTGGCAGACCTCGGAAACATGAACCTGCCCCCTTGCCACATCCTCTTCCAGTTCTATGTGGCAGACGGGAAACTGAGTTGCCAACTCTATCAGCGTAGTGCCGACACCTTCCTCGGTGTACCGTTCAACATCGCCTCATACGCCCTGCTCACGATGATGGTAGCACAGGTTTGTGACCTCCTGCCAGGCGACTTCGTCTATACGACGGGCGACACCCACCTCTACCTCGACCACATCGAGCAGGCAAAACTGCAGTCGACTCGCGAACCCCGCCCACTGCCGAAGATGAAAATCAATCCAAACGTGAAGAGTATCTTCGACTTCCAGTATGAGGACTTCGAACTGACCGACTACGACCCACATCCACACATCAAAGCAACGGTAAGCGTATGATTTCCATCATTGTAGCCATCGCCGAGAACAATGCCATCGGTTCCGACAATAAACTCATTTATTGGTTGCCCAACGACTTGAAACGATTCAAGGCTTTGACCACAGGCAATACCATCATCATGGGCAGACGCACTTTCGAGAGCCTGCCCAAAGGTGCACTGCCCAATCGTCGCAACATCGTTCTCTCCCGACGCGGCAAGGCAGAAGATTTTCCGGGAGCAGACCTCTACCCCAACCTCAACAAAGCCTTGGCTTCCTGCGAGGGCGACGTGTACATCATCGGCGGGGCATCCGTTTACAAAGAGGCACTCCCAATCGCCGACCGCCTGTGCCTCACCTACATCTACGACACCCCCGAAAAGGCAGACACATTCTTCCCGCAAATCGATGAAGATGAGTGGGTTGAGACCTTCAGAGAGGAACATGACATCGATGAGAAGCACAACTATCGGTACGCATTTATCAACTTGGAAAGAAAGCATGAATCTGCCCGTTGACTTCGTACAAGCCATGACTGACTACCTCGGCAAAGAAGAGTTCACCCGACTTGCCGAGGCTCTTTCTTTGCCAGCATCCACCAGCATCCGCATCAACACAGAAAAGGTTGATAAAGAAGAACTTGGCTTCTTGAATGACGCAGAAAGAGTGCCGTGGTGCGACACAGGTTTTTACCTCAACGAACGCCCCGCCTTCACATTCGACCCTCTTTTCCATGCAGGCTGTTACTATGTGCAGGAAGCCTCATCCATGTTTCTGGCACATATCTTGAAACTGTTTGTGAATGAGCCCGTTGTGGCACTCGACCTCTGCGCTGCCCCTGGCGGAAAGTCCACGCTCGCCCTCTCAACCCTTCCCCAAGGTTCCTTACTGATTGCTAACGAGGTGGTGCGTCAACGAGCCAATATCCTTGCCGAGAACATCACGAAATGGGGCAACCCTTACAGCATCGTCACCAACAACTACGCCGAAGATTTTCAGACACTTGGCTCATTGTTCGACCTCATCATCTGCGATGCCCCATGCTCTGGCGAGGGAATGTTCCGCAAAGACCCTGCCTCTATCGATGAATGGAGCCTTGCCAACGTGGAAACGTGCTGGAAACGACAGCGAGACATCGCTAAAGACATTTGGCCGACCCTCAAAGATGGAGGGCTTTTTATCTATAGCACATGCACTTACAATCCCCACGAAGATGAAGAAACGGTGCAGTGGATTGCCGAAAACTTGGGTGCGGATATCCTGTCTTGCCACCCCGACCCTACCTGGGGACTAACCGAACAAAACACCCACTTTTTCCCTCACAAAACCAAGGGCGAGGGCTTCTTCATCAGTGTCCTTCGTAAGCATCTTTCCGACGTTTCCGACGAGGAAGACACCCTACGAACCCCCAATGCCCACAAAAAGAAAGAGAGAAACAAGAAACCCGTCTCAAAAGTGCCTGCCGAAATTTTCTCATGGTTGCTCGACAACCACGATTTCACATCCTATGAAGACCTCGGCACGTTCCGGGCGTTTCCATCCGCCTACTACCCCATTCTGCAACAAACCCACCAACACCTGAAAGTCCTTCATGCAGGCATTGACCTCGCCATCACAAAAGGCAAAAACCTACAACCCTGCCACGGTTTGGCACTCAGCAACCATATCAACCCAAGCGCTTTTCCACAGGCAGAAGTGGATGAGCAGCA
Source organism: uncultured Prevotellaceae bacterium (assembly GCA_937892315.1). The sequence goes on from CALAVF010000426.1 coordinate 2,516, forward strand.
AGCCATCGCCTATCTCCGCACCGAGGCAATACAACTGCCAGCCAACATCCCCACGGGTTACGTGCTTATCACCCATCAAGGGCATCCACTCGGTTTCGCCAAAAACATTGGCAGCCGAGCCAACAACCTCTATCCTTCGGAATGGAGAATCAGAAAAGAATTGAAAAACTGAAAAATGGGAAGATTGAAGTCTTTTTAATAGGACTTTTCGCTTTTCAATCCTCCAATCTTTCCATTCTTCAATTCTTTTTCGTAACTTTGCAAACAGAAAAACAAATCAGAATAACAACTCATGAATTTATACGTTAGATATTTTGACCACGAATGTTTGGCCAAAAGTGTAGATGAGGCCATCGATTTCCTGAAAGGCATAGAAGAGATTAAACTTGAAAGCAATGCCGCCAGTCGCATCACCACTTTTCTCAATTCTTCCAATCTCTACCCTTTCCGTCTGAAGGTGAGTTACTCCAACTATGTCCTGTTCCTCAAGACAGAGGCTGAAAGCCTTGAAGATTTCAAAGAGGAAGAGGCTCGTCGCAAGGAGCAGAAGACCGACCGTATTTCCACGATGGCAGAACGGAAAAAGACGATTCTCGATGCCCTCAACGAACAGAAATCCGGATGGTGGGAAGCAAGCCTTCTCTTCAAGCGTGTGATTACCCTGCCCGAGACCGGCAAGTGCAAGTACATCGACACCCGTTTCCGTGTACGCCTCAAGGCCAACAGCGCGATGGATGCTTACACCCGCATTGTTGACCATTTGAAAAATCGCCCCGAGATTGACCCCCGCTCTCAGTTCCCATCTGCCAAGAGTCCAAACTTCGAATACACATTCCTTGAGCCAGAAGGTGAATAGTTCTCAAAAGATAAACCCTTCCTCTTCCTCGTCATCGTGCTTTCGGGCAGCAGCCTTTTTCTCCTCCTCTTCGGGCTTGTACTCGTTCAGCGTGGTGCCATAGGTGGTGCGGAGCACACGGAATTCCGTGCGTCGGTTGAGGGCATTGAGCACTTCCTGAGCATCGTTGTCCTTGAAACTGAGGATGTAACTCTCCGTCAGCGTATCATTTTCCTTCACTTCCACCTTCGGCGTGCCAGCCAGCAGCGTCTCTGCCAACTTCTTCGTGACGACCTTCGGACGTGACTCACCATAGCCGACAGCAGTGAGCCGGTCTTTCGCCACGTCGTGCTGAATCAGATAGCGAACCACCGACTCCGCACGCCGCTGAGACAGCCGCTGGTTGTAAGGGTCGTTGCCACGATAGTCGCAGTGGGCAGAAAGTTCAATCGTGATATTCGGATTCTCGTTCATCATCGCCACCAGTTTGTCCAACGCCTCAGTCGATTCGGGCGTGAGGTCAGCACGGTCAAACTCATAGAAAATATTGTCTATCAGCACCGGCACATTGATGGGCGGCAGCGGAAATTGCAACGTGTATTCCTCGCTTTCCTCCGACTCCTCCACACGGATTTCATTTTTCACGTTCAGATAACCTTTGCAGGTGCCAAGGAACACATAATCCACACCAGGCTTCAGCACCTGTGTGAAAGAGCCGTCGCCCTTGACCGAAAGTTTCAGGTTCGTTCCGTCATTGCCCACCATGTAAACCAATGCAGCAGGCAACTCATAACCATCCTTTTCATATACCCAACCCGTCACCGTCTGCAAAATCTCAGGACACTCAAACGAGAAGATATGCTCCCATCCTTTGCCGTCATTTCTGGACGAACAGAAGTAGCCACGATGGTGTACACCCTCAAAGGTCATGCCAAAATCGTCCATCGGAGAGTTTAGCGGAAACTGCTGATTCTCAACAATTAGGCCTCGTATAGAGTCTTCGTATGCACGAAAAATGTCCAATCCACCCATGCCTGGATGCCCATCGCTGGAGAAATAGAGGTCGCCGTTAGGACGGAACGACGGAAACATCTCGTCACCAGCCGTATTGATAGGCCGACCCAGATTCTCCATGCCGCCAAATCCGCTGTCCAAGATGCGAGTTCGCCAGATGTCCAAGCCACCCTCTCCGCCAGGCGAGTCGCTGACAAAATAGAGCCACTGACCATCAGGACTCACAGCAGGATGAGCAAAGGACGTCAGCGTGTCACGAGAGATGGCACACTTGGTCGGTTTGCTCCACGAGGCATCGCTCCGCTGCGACTTCCAAATCTCAGCGTATCGGGGATAGTCGGGGTCGCTGCTGCATCGGGTGAAGTACATCGTTTTACCATCAGGACTCAGACAAGAGGCCCCCTCGTCATACTCCGTATTCACCTCACCTTCTATCACATCCACCGGCTGCCACTTTCCCTGTTCATTCTTTCGGGAGAAGAAGAGGTCACCAAACTTCAAGCCCGTGATGCCAGAGATATCATCACCCGTCGCCTCCTTCCGTGTAGATGAAAGCACCAGTTGGTCGGCATCGTCCCCCACCAGCATGGGGCTATAATCCGAACGGCGAGAATTGAAAATCGCCTCTTTCTTCACTTTATACTGATTAGGTTTTGCCTTCCATTGCGGTCCTAATTCACACGAAATCAGTCCACTGCGAGCCAGTTCATTGCCCGGGTCAAACTCCAGATATTGGTTGAAGTTCTGTACCGCCTGCTTATATTGCCCCGCCTTCAACTGCTGACGAGCCAGATGCAGATAAACCGTGCTGTCTTCCACATGATAACGGACAGCATTCGCATACGCCGCCATCGCCTTCTGCGTGTAACCGATGCGTCGGTAGCACTCCCCCATCTTGAACGCCCTCACCGCACGCTTCGCCTTGTCCTTAGGCGGCGTTCGCGAATAAGACTTCTTATAAAGAATCGAGGCAGTATAATATTCACCAATGGCATAACTCTGCTCCGCCTTCTTGAAGGCAATGCCCTCGTTGCTGCAAGCACACACAAACACAACAGCGACCATCCATGCCGCTGCCACACCAAACCGATGCTGCCATTTGTGTTGCATATTACAAATAACGGATAAATTCCCCATTTATTGTGTCAAAGATTCGCCATTGTGCTTAAAAACGAATACATCATCTCCCCTCCCCTGCAAACAGCAACAATGTTGCCTCCACCACTGCACCACTGCCACAATCTTCTTTCTCTCACCACCTCATACGTTTCCCCCACGTTGCTTTCAAATAATTTAGCGTTGGGACATAAATCAATTTAGCATTGGAACAAAAATCAATTTGGCGTTGGGACAAAAACCAATTTAGCGTTGGAATACCATTTTGTTCCAATGCCAAATCCTTTTTAATAGTAAGGCTAAAATAGTCTTTATTGCAAGGCTAAAGTGATTAGAGGCAACGAGTGAGGGCTGTTGGTGCAATCACATTGAGCCTTTTGCAGTACAATCCACACATGCAATGACGTACATTATAGAGCGTCATGGAATGTCAACAAACAATAAAAAATTCTCATTTTATTTTGCCATGTGATTTGTTGTTCGTATCTTTGCCATTGCATTGCCAATGAGCCCAAGCGTGGGTGGCGGTGCATACATTGTGGTAAATTATAGCGTTTGCTGTTTATTAGACATTCCGAAGTTTGGTCGCAGAAGAAATCGTCAACAGAAACAAGCAGACGTTCACGTAATGCGTGGACGTTACTTGTCTTTGGCGACGGGTCTGACCAAACACCTGGAATGTGGATAAGTAATTGTCCACGTTTCGTGTGTATAAGGGTCAGGCTTTTGTTTTTTAGAGAGCAACGCATAAACGAATAACGCTTATGCAAGCATCCAATGACAATCCCGTACTGAACAATCCGTACGAGGAGCCGAAGTATTATTATGATACAGACGCAGATGGCAACATTGACTATGAGAAGGTAATCAATGGGCGTCGCCCCTTTGGTTACGACATCAGCATTGTGCCCAAGAAACATCAACGCAACATGTTCTCTGTGGAGAACTTTGAAGCGGCTGAACCCAATGCGGAGTTTATCAATAGCATCCGCAAGGAAGTGAAAGCGTGGAGAGAGGCTGGCTATCCCAAGGCTTCACGCATCACAACAGAACTGCTCAACTTCTGGTTCAACAACAAAGAACGAAGGGCAATTCTCCGTTTGTTCTTCTGTCAACGCGAGGCAGTAGAAACGGCTGTGTGGCTGAATGAAATTGCCGAACGCGGCCCCAATGTGGGCAATTACATTCTCAACCAATTGTCCGAGCGTCGGCACACCGTATCGCAAGAGGATGCCAACGTGCTGCCACGTACCGCCTTCAAGATGGCAACAGGCACAGGAAAGACGGTGGTGATGGCGATGCTGATTCTCTACAACTACCTGAACAAACGTGCCAATCCGATGGACACCCACTATGCAGACCACTTTCTGCTATGTGCCCCAGGCATCACCATTCGAGACCGTTTGGGCGTGTTGCAATTAGACCATAGCCAACGGAGCAACAAATTCGACAGAACAGACTATTACCATCAGCGCGATTTGATTCCGCCGCAATTTGAAAAAGAGTTGGGCGGTCTCAACTCCTCCATCACCATCGTCAACTATCAACAATTCCTGCCGCGTGTGTTCTCTGGCAAACATGCCTCTCCCTTGGATGGCAAGCAGAAATGGGTGGATGGAGAATTGGTGCAGCAGAAAGAGACGGAAGACTACAGCGTGTTGCTGAACCGCATCTTGGAGAAAGGCGTGAAAGGAAAACGAATTGTAGTCATCAACGACGAAGCCCACCATTGCTACCTCCCCAAGTCGAATGCCGACAAGACACTGACAGCCGAAGAGAAGGATGACCTGAGGAATGAAAACGAAGCCGCGATGGTGTGGTATGAGGGACTGCGCCAGATGAAACGGCTGGGCTATAAATTGCAACATGTTTACGACCTCTCGGCAACTCCTTACTACCTGAAAGGTTCTGGATACCCTGAATACTCATTGTTCCCATGGGTGGTGAGTGATTTCGGCTTGGTGGATGCCATAGAGAGTGGTTTGGTGAAGATTCCCTATCTTCCTGCCTACGACAATACCACAGAACTGGACGAGCCGAAACTTCGCAACATCTATCAATACATCAAGGACAAACTGCCCAAGAAAGGCATCCGAGGACAAAAGAAGAAAGACAAGGAGGACCAAGTGGACTACAGCACAAGGGCAGCCCAAGCCCCCAATTTGCCCACCTTGCTCAACACGGCTTTGGAGCAATTCGTCAGCGACTACGAGGACTACAGCAGAGGCTTGCGACAGAGTTATGAGGCAATGGGCGATTTGCTCACATCGCCACCCGTGTTGATTATTGTGTGCAACAATACGGATTAATCGTTCAATGCTATCACCTTTTTCATTATCTTACGCCTGCTCAAACGGCAAACGATAAGTGCAGCCTTCTTTCCAGCGAGAACAGCCGTATGCAGTTTTGCCTTTGATGATGTGACCTTCGTGGCAGACGGGGCATGGCATGCCTATGATTTCATCGGGGTTGTGTTCGGCCTTCACTTGCTCGGTGGTTTTCTTGGGCGTCTTTTTGGATGCGGACTTTTTCTTGGGTTGAAAACCTGCTGGAGCATTGAAAGATGCAGAGGAAGGAACTGTTGGGGCAACCTTCTTGGTCTTTTTCTTCAGGTCCTCCTCGGTGGTGACGGCGACATGACGGTTGGAGTTGTCGTTGCGGACGGTGTTGACCAGTTCCACCACCATCTGTTTCAATTCTTCGATGAAGGTCTTGGCATCGTACTGCCGCTTCTCAATCTCGCGAAGTTTCTTCTCCCAAATGCCCGTGAGTTCGGCACTCTTGAGGAGTTCCTCGTGGATGATGCCGATGAGTTCCACACCTGTTGGGGTGGCGATGAGGTTCTTACGTTCTTTGCGGATGTAGCGACGTTTGAAGAGCGTTTCGATGATGGCTGCACGGGTGGAAGGACGACCGATGCCGTTCTCCTTCATGGCATCCCGAAGTTCTTCATTGTCAACAAATTTACCAGCGGTTTCCATCGCACGGAGAAGGGTTGCCTCGGTGTATGGCTTTGGCGGCTGCGTCCATTTCTCGGAAAGCAAGGGAAGGTGCGACCCACTTTCTTTCTTGGCGAAAAGAGGCAGAGAACGGTCATCGTCTGCCGCATTCTTTTCGTCATCACCGTCGCTGTCTGCCGTCGTCTTTTTGTAAATCACTTTCCAGCCCTCATCGATGATGGTTCGCCCACTGGTACGGAAGAGGACAGGATTCCCTACCTCTGAAGAAGGTTGGGGGGCTACCTCACCAAAGACGGTTGTCGTCTCAAACTTGCAATCGGGATAGAACACGGCGATGAAAGCACGGGTGACGAGGTCATAAACACGGCGTTCCATATCCGTCAAACTGATGGCGGGTACGCCCGTCGGGATAATGGCGTGGTGGTCGGTGATTTTCGAAGAATCAAACACTTTCTTCGATTTCGGCAGGGGCTTCCCAGCCAATGGCTGAGTGAATGGTTCGTAACCTTTCAGCCCTGCCAGCGTCTGCGGACACTTGGCATAGATGTCGTCGCTCAGAAAGGTCGTATCTACACGCGGATAGGTGGTGAACTTCTTCTCGTAAAGACTCTGGATGAGTTGCAACGTCTGCTCTGCCGAATAGCCAAACTTTCGGTTGCAATCGACCTGCAAAGAGGTCAAGTCGTACAGGCGAGGCGGTGCTTCCGTCCCTTTCTTCTTCTGAATGTCAGTCACGGTGAATGGTTGGTCGGTGATGGCTTCGAGCACCGCTTTTCCTTCCGCCTCTGTCAGATACTCTATCTGCCTGTAAATCGGTCCCTTGCTCTTGATGGTCTTGCCCTGTTCGGCTGCCGCTTTCACCTCTGCGGCATCTTCCGCCTCCGCCTCTTCATCATGGGCTATCGCCGTAAATTTGGTGTCTCTATAAAGGGTGGAAAGCACCCAACTCTGCTTCGGGACAAAACTTTCTATCTCCTGTTGGCGGCGAACAATCAGTGCCAACGTCGGGGTCTGCACTCGTCCGATGGAAAGCACCTGACGGTTCTGCCCATATTTGAGCGTGTAGAGTCGCGTGGCATTCATGCCGAGTGTCCAGTCGCCAATAGCACGGCAGAGTCCTGCCTCGTAAAGTGACTGATATTCAATCTGGTCTTTTAGTTGGTTGAATCCCTCACGAATCGCCTCTTCGGTCAGCGAGGAAATCCACAACCGCCTGACGGGACACTTCGCCCCCGCCTTCTGCATCACCCATCGTTGAATCAGTTCACCCTCCTGCCCGGCATCGCCGCAGTTGATGATGCCGTCAGCCGCCTGCATCAACTTCTCGATGGTGGCAAACTGCTTTTTGATGCCGTCATCATCCTTCAGACGAATGCCAAAACGGGGAGGAATCATCGGCAAATCCCACAGGTCCCAACGTTTCCAACGGGAATTGTACTCATCAGGTTCCTTCAGTTCGCACAGGTGTCCGAACGTCCAAGTGACCTGATAGCCATTTCCCTCGATGTATCCCTGTCTGGTCTCTCTGGCACCCAACACGTTGGCAATGTCACGTGCCACACTCGGTTTCTCTGCTATACAAACAATCATTTCTTCTGTTGGTCGTGCAGTTCCTTTGCCTGCCGCAAGATGTCGCTGGCAAAAATGAAGTCCTCCAATTTCTTGTTGGTGGCATCCATAATCTCCTTATTATTTCCCTGCCACTCGGCTTTTCCCTCGCAGATGAACGTGATGTTCTCGCCAATACCCATCACGGAGTTCATATCGTGGGTGTTGACGATGGTGGTGATATTGTCCTCATGAGTGATGCCGGCGATGAGTTCGTCGATGACAATGCTCGTCTTGGGGTCAAGGCCCGAGTTCGGCTCGTCGCAGAACAAGTATTTGGGTTCCAGCACGATGGCACGGGCAATCGCCACACGCTTCTGCATTCCGCCTGAGATTTCACCAGGGAATTTCATCTCTGCTCCAGCCAGATTCACACGTGCCAAACAATCGAGGGCACGCTTCTTGCGGTCTTCGTAGGCATCGTAGGAGAACATATTGAGCGGAAACATCACGTTGTCGAGCACCGTCATGGAGTCGAACAGTGCCGCACTCTGGAAAATCATGCCCATCTCACGGCGCAGCAGAATTTTCTCCCGCTTGCTGAGCGACACGAAATCGCGGTCATCGTAAAAGATGGAGCCACTGGTGGGGGTGAGCAAACCCACGATGTTCTTCATCAGCACCGTCTTGCCACTACCACTCTGACCAATAATCAGATTCACCTCGCCATCACGAAAGACGGTATTGATGTCTTTGAGCACATCCTTGTCCTCAAAACTCTTATATAAATGTTCTACTTTTATCATGTTCTATGTCAGCATATTGGTCAAGAAAATGTCGGAGAAGAGCACGAGGATGCTGCTCAGCACCACGGCATCTGTGCTTGACTTTCCCACTTCCACGCTGCCTCCCTCGACGGTGTAGCCCTTGTAGGCAGACACGCTGGTAATGATGAAGGCATATACAATCGCCTTAATCATTCCACACCAAAAGAACCACTGGTTGAACTGATAGCGGAACCCCTCCGTCAGTTCGGGCACGGTGGTGGTGCCGAGCAGAGAGGTGGCGTATGCTCCGAGGATGCCTGCAAAGACGCTCAACGTGACGAGGATGGGCATGATGGTCATCAAGCCCACAATTTTCGGTAGAATCAGGTAATTGGCAGAATTGACGCCCATGATGTCGAGGGCATCAATCTGCTGAGTGATACGCATCGTGCCAATCTCCGAGGCGATGTTGGAACCCACCTTACCTGCCAAGATGAGGCACATGATGCTGGACGAGAACTCCAGCAGCATAATCTCACGAGTGGTATAACCCACCACCATACGAGGCATCCAGGGACTCTGAATGTTGAGTTTTATCTGGAGACAGATGACGGCACCAATGAAAAAAGAGATAATCAACACGATGCCTATCGAGTTATAGCCCAACTGATACATCTCGGTCACGTATTGCTTGAAGAACATTCTCCACCGGTCGGGCTGAGACAAGACCCGCCCCATCAGCATCACATACTTGCCCAGATGTGTTAATCCACTTTTGATTGAAAGCACTTGTTTGTCGTTTTTAATGATTTATAAATAGCAAAAACTTCGCAAAATTAGCAATTTTTGTTCAAAAGAGAGGCTTTTAACATAGTTTTTTAATTTAGAAAGTGACTAATCAACAAACAATTCGTACTTTTGTAACTAATTTGACGTAACGCATGGAAATAAAAACGCTATCAGCAACCACAAATGCCGGCGATGCCGAGATACCAGAGTACTCCGACGACAGGAATACGCTCTATACTCGCAACCTGGTGAAGACATACGGAAAACGCACGGTGGCAAACGATGTGTCCATCAGTGTGCGGCAGGGAGAGATTGTCGGGCTTCTGGGTCCTAACGGAGCAGGGAAGACCACCTCTTTCTATATGACTACGGGACTTGTGGTGCCCAACAGCGGCAGGGTGTTCATCAACGACATGGAAATCACCAACGACCCTGTGTCCACCCGTGCCAAAAAGGGCGTGGGTTATCTGGCTCAAGAGGCGAGCGTGTTCCGCACCATGAGTGTGGAAGACAACATTATGACGGTGCTGGAGATGAAATACAAATCGACGGACGAGCAAAAGATGCATCTGGAGAAACTGCTGGATGA
>CALAVF010000427.1 GCA_937892315.1 uncultured Prevotellaceae bacterium
AAAGGCAGGTGAGTGTCGCCCGTGAGATTTCCAAGTTGCATGAAGAGCATGTGCGTGGAACGCTGCGAGAGGTGATTGCCCATTTTGAGGAAGTTGAGCCTTTGGGCGAAATCGTCATCATCCTTGCAGGGCGTACGGAATCAGATGATGAGGCGGAAGACCCCAAAGACCAGCAACTTGATCCGATACAGTTGCTGATGGGAACAGGCAAAAAGAAGAATAAGTATAAATAAAAAAGATAAAGACATGAAAAAGAAGAATTACATTCAGTTAACAGCCCTTTTGATGGCAGCGATGACATTCGGTTTGATTGCTTGCAACGAAGGCACAAATAATCGTTCTGCAAATCCTGAACGGGATTCATTGCAACGAGTGATTGAACAAAAAGACAGTGAAATCAACGACCTCATGGGAACCTTCAATGAGATTCAGCAGGGCTTCGACCTCATCAATGAGGCTGAAGGGCGTATCAACATGATGAAGGGGAATGCTGAGAACAACAGTACAGCCGAGAACATACGTGAGAATATGGAGTTTATTCAGCAGACACTCGATGAGAACAAACGAAAAATTGAAGAACTGCAGAGCAAACTCAAGTCCAGCAGCATCGCATCTGCTAAACTTAAAGAAGCCATCAACGGATTGACTCAGCAACTGAACGAGAAAAATGCGGAGATAGAGACCTTACGTGCACAGTTGGCAGAAAAGGATGTGCAGATAGAGGAACTTTCAGGCACGGTGAACACGCTGAAAGATGAGAATGCCCAGGTGAAGCAGCAGAAGGAAGAAACCGAAGAGATTGCTCGCAATCAGGATGCACAATTGAATACTGCATGGTACGTCTTCGGCACCAGCAAGGAACTTAAGGCACAAGGCATTCTGAGCAAGGGTGAGGTGCTGCAAGGTAACTATAATAAGAACTATTTCACCAAGATTGATATTCGCAAAGTCACGGTGATTCCTCTTGAATCAAAGTCTGCCACATTGCTCACCACTCATCCCGCAGGTTCTTATACACTGCTGAAGGATAGCAATGGCGAGTACACACTCCGTATCAGCGATGTCGCTAAGTTCTGGAGTGTCAGCAAGTACCTTGTCATTAAAGTGAAATAATTCTATGATAAAGAAAATTCTCATTGCAATGCTGGCAATATTGCCAGCATTGCCCATTTGTTCACAGGACAATACGGATTGGGAGCCTCTTGGGAATTGGCCTTTCATCAATCGCCAATTTCGGACAGCCACTGTCTATACAGGACTTTTCAACCGCACGAAGACCGTTGTGCCTTGCAATATTCACGTTGGCAAACAAAGTCTTTGGTACAGTCAGAATGATACGCTGATGGAGGCAATTCCAGGCACGGTGCTTCGGGTGGAGTTCCCTAACGGCGATATTTACATGCCCGTTGGCAGTCAGCACATGTTTGGCAGGATTGTTCGTGAAGACACCTTGCAAGGGCAGATTGCACGGGTTATTTGTGTACGTTCCGTTGACCAGAAGGCTCTTGACCAACGGGGTGTGGATATACTCAACAATACTCAGAATATTCTTCAGGGAGCCTCTGCGTTAGGGGTTGGTTTTGGTTCGTGGGCGTCAGCCCTCTCCGATGCTAACGGAGCCGTGAATGAAGAAGAACTTCCCTTGCCGATGACGAATCAGTTTTACTTTCAAGTCAGAGGCGAAATCTTTCCAGCGACGAACAAACAAATCCTTGCTCACATCAGTGACGCTAAGCGTAAGAAGGAATACAGGGCATTCACTCGTTCGGCAGAGATTATCTCTACCAACGAGACTTCCATGTTGAAGGTCTGGAAAGAGTTTTTCTTGAAATGATTTTTGGTGACGGGCTCCTGATTTGATTTTATGAACGATATTTCTCTTCGAGTCCGCTGTTGATGATGTCGAAGACTTCCTGCATGACCACTTTCGTCTGCTTCCCTTTACGCTCTTCGGCAGTGATGGGTTTGTGAATGGTGAGGGTCACGGTGCCACGAGAAACGGACTTGGCGTGACGGCTAAACACATCGAAAGAACCATTGATGGTGAGCGGAACGATGGGAAGCCCGATTTCATTGGCAAGCATGAAGGAACCGCGTTTGAAAGGAGACATCTTTCCTGTGGATGTGCGTGTGCCTTCAGGGAAGATAATCATGGACATGCCACCTTGCAGTGTCTCACGTGCCTGCTGCACAGCCTTCGCAATGCCCGATATGCCGTCGGCAAGATAGATGTGCTTGGCTTTGACACAAGCGTACCCCACAAATGGTATCTTTTTGAGATACTCTTTCATCATCCACTTGAAGTTGTGTCCCAGATAACCATAGGCAAGGAAGATGTCATAATAGCCTTGATGGTTGGCGAGGAAGACGTAACTGTCTTCCTTTTTGATATTCTCACGCCCTTCAACTTTCACTTTGAGCAGGAAAAGCCAGAAAGCACACTTTGACCAGAATTTGGGCAGGTAGTAGGCAACAACGTCGGTGTCGCCGAGGAAACCTGCAATGATGACGCAACTTGCCACAAAGATGGTGATGACCACAAAAATGGGAAGTGCGATGCAGAAAGAATAGACTTTGTATAAAAAATTGAGCATAGATATGACGATTAAAGTTGTTAGTATCCTTTGATTTCTCGGGGTTCGCCTTTGCGGAGGGTGATGACATTGACCTCTGGCCATGCACCGAATCGGAAGGGAAACATGACGGCTCCGATACCGTCGCTCACATTGATGACTTGATTGCCCTCACGATAGGCTCCCGACCACTCTTTGTATTTGAAGGCGACAGGGGACCATCCGAACACTTTGAATTGTCCGGCGTGGGTATGTCCTGAGAGTGTCAGTTGAATGCTCGTTTGAGGCAATATGTTGCGTCGCCAATGAGTCGGGTCGTGGCTCATGAGGACAGTGAAACATGAGCGTTTCAAGCCCTTCATCGTCTTAGGCAAGTCGCCCAAAGATGGCCAAGGGGGAAGCCCGTCATTCTCCACACCTGCAATGACGAGAGAGTCTTTGCCACGACGAATGATGCGGTGCTCGTTGAGCAGGAGAGTCCATCCGTAACTGCGGATGCGTCGTTGCAACTCCTTCACATCAGCCTCGCGGTCTTTTTCGTCGGGGTATTTCAAATACATGCTGTAGTCGTGATTTCCCATGACGGCATAAACACCATCAGGGGCATAGAGTTTGTTCAGGTCGCGTCGGAACCCGTCGAGTTCGCTGCTCTGATGGTTGACGAGGTCGCCAGTGAAGAGGATGGCATCGCAATTCTGCTGGTTGATAAGGTTCACGATGATGCGAGCGTCCTTCTCGTTGCCGTCGCGAAGGGTGCCAATGTGCATGTCGGAGAAATGAGCGATGCGATACCCCTCAAACTGCTGAGGGAGGTCGGGGAAATAGAACGTCTGCCGATGTACCACATAGCGGTGCCTTCCTGCAAAATAGCCGAAACAAAGGATGCCGAGGGCAAAAAGAGCCATCGCCATGCCGAGAATACGGAAGATACGCACAAAGATGCAGTCATAGTCTTCCTCTCGCTTCTTTGCCCCCCATGTGACCAGCCAATTGATGCCGTGTCCCAGCCCGTCAAACACCATAAAGAGAGTCTTGGGGGCACAGATGGCAAGAAATACGAGCATGAAGACACTGACCCAAGGTTGATGCTCTGGCTTCATATCATTGCTGGAGATGATGACAGCCGCTGCCACTGCAATCGCCAGAGAAGGAAGAAACCAGAGTAAACGCAGCCAACGCCGTTTTGTCCACGATTTGATATACATTAAATATATATAAGCGTCGGGCAAGACGAGCATGAGGATAATCAGTGCGAGTATTCTTAACAGCATGAGACGTATTTTTTGAGTTCGTCAAAAGGCATATTCCGGCGGCGGGCATAGTCGGCAAGTTGTATCTCATCCACCTTCCCAACCGCAAAGTAATGTGCTTGTGGCAGGCTAAACATAAAACCGCTCACAGAGGCATGAGGCTGCATCATGGCGTGTTCGGTGAGTGTGACACCAATGCTCTTAAAGTTCACTATCTCATCAATGATGAAATTGATGGACACATCAGGCAAGCAAGGATAACCAATTGCAGGACGGATGCCCTGAAACACCTCTCGGTGCAGTTCCTCGATGGTCAAGTGCTCATCGGGAGCATACCCCCACAGAGTGGTTCTCACTTCTTGATGCAATCGCTCTGCACCTGCTTCTGCCAAACGGTCGGCAAGCGTCTGTAGCAGCATCTTGTTGTAGTCATCACGAGAGAACGTTTTTCCCACGTCGATGCTCACAGAGGTGGCAAACACGCCTATTTTGTCTTGCTTCAGTGCCGATTGAGGACGGATGAAGTCGCTGAGACAAAGGCAAATACCATCCTTGTCTGGAATCTGCTGCCGCAACATGGGCAAACGGATAGGGTCGCCGTAGGGATGCTGTTGTCCACATTCGCACGGATAAGTCCTCTGTACCACAATGTCATCGCCTTCACTCCATGCAGGCAAAATCTCCACCACCGTCTTCACCTTCAGATAAGGTTGCAACCGTTGTAACAATTTCAGGGCTTCCTCGTGCAGCCGTTTACCCTCATCAGAAGAGGCGGGTACTGACCATGCGTGGTAGAAGTACACCCAGTTGATGTAGTCAGCCAAATCGCTGATGCGGTAGTTCTTACGCATTGAAAACGAGTTCTTTGCCTCTGATGCCATCCACCACGATGCCGTCGCAGTAGGCGGTGATGCCATTCACAATGGTGCGACGCACCTTCCATTTGAACGTCCTTTCGTCCATCGGGGTCCATCCGCATTTCGTATAGTATCGTCCGTCCCCCACTTGCCAGTTCCCGTTGGGGTCAACCAGCGTGAGGTCGGCGTAATAGCCGGGGCGTATATACCCTCGTTTCTCTATCTTGAAGAGTCGGGCAGGGTTGTGCGACATGAGGT
>CALAVF010000428.1 GCA_937892315.1 uncultured Prevotellaceae bacterium
AGTCCTCCTTCCGTTGCTCACGCAGGCGAGGCACCCCACTGCCGTCCACCACCAGCGTGCCGTTCTGCAGGTTCAGCCACGCCTCGCCCTCAGGACGCACAGGCACCTCCCAGCAGCGTGCCACACGAGCCGCCACCGCACAGTACACCTCGTTCATGAACGCCGGGCTGTTCACCTTCTCCTTCGGCACCCCCATGCGGCGGCAGCACTCCTTCACCATCTGGAAGAAACGCTCGCTCGGCACCCGCTTCCAGTGCGTGCCCACAAACAGGAACACCTCCTGCCCCGTCTTCGCCTCAGGATTGTAGTGCGGCACCGACAGGCACCCCTCCGCCACACGCTCCATCTCCTCGCCAATCAGGTCCAGCAGCAACTCCCGCTTACCCTTGGCAGCCCCCGCCAAAATCTCCATGATGGCACCGCGGCAGTCCGCCACACGCTCCGCCATCACCTCCAGCACCACACGCACGACATCCCTCGCCCCGGCATCCCTCGCCGCAGCCTTCGCACGTCTTTGCAACTCATCGGCAAGCGTGGTCATCCCATCCTTGCCTGTCCGCTTCCGCTTCGGAGCCAGCCCCTTCCGCTGCCCCGAAGCCATACCACTTCCTGGTTTCACCTTTTTTTCCATAAGCATCGCCTCCTCACTTTAACAAATGACACAAACAAATTCACCACTGGTCCACAGGGATTCCATCCCGACAAAAATCCCCGGATATGTCCTCTTCGGCAGGAGGCACACTCAAAATCACCTAAAAACAACCCTACCTTGCCCCGCAAATTCCCCGCCTTGAAACATGACACAAATGTACGACTTTTTCCCCTCATACACAAACTTTTTTAACACAAAATACACCCCTCAACCCATTTTTTAACTCTTTTTAACCACCCGTCCATCCGTCCCCGCTTCCTCCCCCACTCCCTTCCCACACCCTTCTCCACATCCTTCTCCACACCCTTCTCCACCTGCCCCTGTTTCCACTCCCCCGCAACCCTCACGAGCCTTCCCCGCCTCCCCCCACGAGCCTCCGCGGCTCAGGCTCACAGGGGATAGCCGCTAAGGCTTTGACCCATCCAAAGCCAAACAAGGTGAACTGGCTATCGTAACATCCAAAAATAACCCCTCTATTTTTTGTTATATAAAGAAAAAAAGCAGGCGGGAAGCAATGCTTCCCGCCGGGGGTAACTACAGCACCCAGTCCTCAATTGTGAGTCCTTCAATGTGTTCAAAGTGCTTGGCATTGTGCGTGACCATCGTCAGTTCCTTTGCCTTGGCTGCACAGCCTATAAGCAGGTCGAAGTCTTCTATTTTATTGCCTGTAGCCCAAAGTCGAACTCTCTCTCTTGCAAAAACGTGCATGGTCTCAGCAAAAGGGATGACTGTCACCTCGTCAATGAAGGCTTGTACTTGTTGTAGATTCTCTTTTATCTTGCTGCTTTTATAGACACCCACAAGAAGTTCAGCAACAACAACATCATTGATGAAACAGGCCTCTTTCCCTGCTTCGTCAAGATGTTTGGCCACGTTTCTGTTACCCCTGAACAGGGCAACACAGGTGCTGGTGTCAAGCATGTATCCTTTCATAGTTCTGCGTCAAGGTGGTTAATGGTTCGCATACTGCGAATTTCATTGACGATATCTTCTGCAGAACGGAAGTCTTTCCATGCACCACAAAAGCGATCTGCCCAATGATCGGATTTTGTGGATTGCTCATGACGAACCATTGAACTGCTGAGCAACGTGATAAGTTCCAGTTTGACACTATCACTCAGGTCTTTCAACTCTGACCAATACCGCGAACTGATATATGAGGGAGTTATCGGAACACTTGTATTCATTTTTATCGTTTTATATTTGACGTTGCAAAGATAAAACAAATGGAGTAATAAAACAAATTTATCACGAAATAAATAACTATAGCAGGGCAATATCCGAACATCTTCCGAAAAAAGCAGGCGGGAAGCATCGATGCTTCCCGCCTGGCTTTTTGAGGGGTTTGGTAGGGGGTTATTTCTTGGCAGCCTTTTTGGCTGGTGCTTTCTTGGCAGGGGCTGCTTTGGGGGTTGCTTTCTTGGCAGGTTTCTTGTCCTCCAACTCGGTGGGGTTGTACTTCTCGAGTTTCTTGCGGAGGCGTTCGATTTCCTTGTCCTTGGCAGTGATTTCGTCCTGCTGGTTCTTGATCATGGTGATGAGTCCGTCGATTTCTTCGTTGTCGGCACCGCCGTAGAGGCTGTTGACGCGGGCGATGAAGTCGCCGAGGATGTTCATGTAGTTGGTGAACGCATCGTAGGGGCTGTCGTAGATGCCTCGATACTGATAGCCGGGCTTGGTGGTCATGAAGCGGAAGTTGTTCGATGCCTGCAGGCTGTCCCAGTCCATCTGGATGCGACGGTCGCCGCTGACACGCACGCGGTCTGCGATGCTGTAGAGTTTCTGGAAGGCTTCACGCTGCATGACGTTGCCGAGCCAGCAGGAGGTGTCTCGTTCTTCGTCCACCCAGGAGATGTTGTAGGGCACTTCGATGGCGCCGACGCTGGGCTGTTCGCAGAGTTCCGACGGAAGGGCGAAGCCGATGTTGCGTTCGCGTGCGAGCACGGGGATTGCCTTGAGGAACTCGAGGATGCCGCTGGAGAGTGGGTGGAAGATGCCGAAGGTGACGAGTTCGCCGAAGATGTTGATGACTTCCTCTTCTGCCGGTGTGGAGGCTATCCAGTCGAGCCACTGGTCTGCCATGAGGGGATGTGAGGTGAATCGCTCGGTGATGTCTTCGGAGAGGTTGATGTCACGCAGGAGGAGTTTCAGGCGTGGGTCGGTGGCGCAATGGTAGATGTAGTGCGGTGATTTCCAGCCGAGCACCTGCTTGGCTCCTTCGGTGAGCATACCTTTGAATCCGAGGGCTGCCACCTGTGCGCCGATGTCGTCGTTGTAGATGAGGGATGAGTTGCGGAACACCTTTGGACGCTTGCCGAAGAGTTCCTTGATGCGGTTGCTCATTCGCTTCACTTCGGCGGCGAAACTCTCTTCGTTGGCGAGGGATGCCAGACCGTGGCTGTAGGGCTCGCAGAGGAATTCGACCTGACCTGTGGCGTTGATTTCTTGCAGGAGGTCGATGACCTGTGGTGCGTGGAACTCGAGTTGTTCGAGACCGCAGCCCGAGAGTGAGAAGGCAACTCGGAACTCTGGGTTGTCTTTGCACATCTGGATGAGGGTCTGGAGTGCCGGCACGTAACTGCGCTCGGCGATGTCGGTGATGGAGCGTTCGTTCTCGTAGTCGTCGTAGTAGTAGTGGTCGCGGCCGATGTCGAAGAAGCGGTAACGCTTGAGATGGATTATCTGGTGAATCTCGAAATAAAGACAAATCTTTTTCATAAAGACCCCCTCCCCGCTCCCCCTGTCGAGGGGGAGAGTAGAATGATTGTGGGGAGGAATTCTACTTGCTGTTTTTTTATATTTTTGTTTTTTATTTAATATGAATGTGTGAGCGGGTGTGTGTTAGTGAAGGAATCCTCCGTTGTGGATGCACTCGTCGTAGAGTTTGCGGATGCGGTGACCGACTTTCACCCAGGTGATTTCGGCAACCTCCTTCAAGCCCTCGTCACGCAGGTAGGTGT
Source organism: uncultured Prevotellaceae bacterium (assembly GCA_937892315.1). Next base: position 3,613 of record CALAVF010000428.1, read on the forward strand.
GGAGACCCTCGTTGGTGCAGAGCGAGTAGATGGCGTCTGCCATGGCGTTGATGTCCCAGTAATCGACCTTGATGACTTTGTCGAGGATTTCGCCGCAGCCCGACTGCTTGGAGATGATGCAGGGCGTGCCGCACTGCATGGCTTCGAGCGGTGCAATGCCGAAAGGCTCTGACACAGATGGCATGACGAAGACGTCGCTGGCCTTATAGCACTCATAGACCTGCTTGCCGCGCAGGAAGCCGGGGAAGTGGCAGCGGTCGGCTATGCCCTTGGCAGCAGCCAAATCGACCATTTCCCAGTATTTGTCGCCCGAGCCGGCAAAGCAGAAGCGTACGTTCTTGGTTCGCTTGCAAACGAGGTCGGCTGCTTCGATGAAGTATTCAGGCCCCTTCTGCATGGTGATGCGCCCCAGGAAGGTGACGACCTTC
>CALAVF010000429.1 GCA_937892315.1 uncultured Prevotellaceae bacterium
AGTGTGACTGGAGTTCAGACGTGTGCTCTTCCGATCTGACCGATTCGGGTTCACTCGAAGTCGCCGAATGACGGTTCGTAGATGCCTCCGGTGCCGGTTGGCGCGACAGAGGCGTCGAACGTGGTCCAGTCGGTGGTGAAGATGCGGTGCAGCGCAGCGCAATAGTATGACAACTGGACGTTCGCGCCGGCATTGTTCGAAGCCACGATGAGGGGGAACTTCCAGCCGCCATCCACCTGCTTGGGAGCGGTCACGCCACGCACTTCTCCGCCGATAGAGGCGCACATCAGGTCGTTCGCCGAGGCGTAGTTCTGCAGCCCGTCCGGCAACTGCACCTCAACCACCATGAGTTGTTCGTAGAGGTCATAGTTGGGCATCTGCCAAGTGGGGCGGGCATCCGAGCCTTCCGCCGTGACACGTTCCGTTTCCGTGTCGTCGCCCGACGAACATCCCCATGTCATGAGTCCCATCGCCATGCTCAGTAATAATAACTTTGTCTTCATATTCTTGAAATCATTGAAGTTTCGTACGTTCCTTTACACCACAGATTACACAGATTGTACAGATTGGCTACGCACTTGCTTGTAGCAAGTTGCCCTACGGGCGAGCTGAAGGTTCTTCTTCGTATGCTTTGGTTATTACGCAGATTTTTTCAAAAATTCCACAGACAAAGCCTTGCGGGGCTTTTGAAGCAATCTGTGTAATTAATTCCTGAATCTTCAGTAAATCCGTGTAATCTGAGCAATCTGTGGTTCTATTTTACACTTGCGAAAGTTGAGTTGAAAATCAGTTGTTGTCTGTCACTTAATCATGAGAACCTTCCCGTTGTAGATGTACAGTCCGGCTTGCGTTGGTTTCTCAGGCAGCAGGATGCCCGAGATGGTGTACCACTTGCCGTCTTGTGGCATCGTGTCGAGTGAGACGAAGTTGATGAGGGTTGGTTCGTTGGGCGTTCCGATCACCTTGTTTGCCTCATAGCGTATGCCGCTTTGCGTCGTGACGACAGGCTCGCCGCCGCGTTCCATCACAAAGTGGATGGTCTCAGCGTTCTGGGTGTCGGTGCCGATGTTCAGGTAGTAGATCTGCTCCTCGTCAGCCACCACTTCATCCATCCGCTCACTGCCGAGGTATGCCACCAGTTTGTCGCCTTCCTTCACTTCAACACCGCTGACGCTCGCCACGATGTTCATGGTCGTGGCAGAGTTCACCGCCCTGCGAGGTGCCCAGGCTACATTCTGGTAGCGGCTGTCGGTGTAGTAACTCGGGTAGTAGAACGAGACGCTGTCGGCGGCGAGCCGTTTCAGCATATAGCCCTTGCCAGCCTCCATATACTTCAGGTCACCCTTCCAGGTGATGCCGTTGGCAGTCATTGTTGCTACGGCGAACGCATCCTGCGACTTCACCACGTCGCCCTCGCTCGCCTCGTCGGCATAGGCGTTCATGGCTTGTACCAGCGGCAGGTTGATGTTTTGCGTGTAGCCCAGGCGGTTCCAGTCCTTGTGTACAGTCACAGGGAGGAAATCTGCATTGTATCCTTCAAGGTAGATGGTCTTGTCACTCATCGAATAGACCTGATACATCATGGTGGGGTTGATGTTGATGGGCAGGTCTTCGTCATCCCACTTATAGCCGTGTGGAGCGGTTTTGTCAGGATTGCAGGTGTATTGCTCCGTGGCGGTGCCGTTGACCGTCATGATTTTATCGCCTGCTTCCCAGATGGTGGAACTGTTCAGGAAATCTCCCACAGTGGTGCTTTTATCCGGTATCACGTTGAAACTTACCCAATTCCATCCCTTCTTCAGTTTGATTGTCTGCATATCATAGAACTCATTGACCAAGACGACAGGGTTGCTGGCGCTGCCCACGATGGCATTCTTCTTAAAGGTGAACAGTGCATTTTCTGATTCCTTCAGCGTGTGGATGTTTCCTGTCGATGCGTCGAAGAACTTGAAGTGTAGCGGCTCCTCGTCATTCCCGTAGATGGTCAGGTAGGCAAGTGCCTCGTTGGCATTGGCTGTATTGTCAGCATCGATGTGTGCCACTCCCAGTGTCTCGAGGTTCTCGTTGAACACACCCACGATGTCCTCCGGAGAGTCAGCCACCACACCGTCAACCTTCACTCGCACCACCATCATCATGGTCTGGCTGTTCTGCTTCCGTTTGTTATCGACGACCCACTCAGGCTCATCGCCGCGCACGTTCAGGGTCAACGACAGCGGCTCCGACATGTTGTTGCCGCCAATCAAGTCAATCTGTTCGTTGTACGTACCTATATTAATATAAGGAGAAACCGTGAAGGTGATGGTCTGTTCGCTCAGCGAGTTGATGACGCCGCTGGTTTGCGAAGCGGTGATCCATACGGGCAAGTTCTTCAGTTCGTAACTCTGTCGTTCGCCGCTCAGGTTATAGATGGTTGCCTCAAAGGTCACGCCCTCACCGTAGGTCAGGTTCTTGTTGAATTGAGTCACACTCCATCTCAGCGGATTGCGATAGACATAGACGTTCATCGTGATGGGGCTTGCCATCAAGTTGCCCTGCAAGTCGGGCACTTCCTTCACGGTGAGATAGACATTGGTTTTCTCGATGGTGTAGGGAGGTTCCTTGATGTTCACGAGCAGTTGGTTGTCGTTGGTAACGTAACTGAAATTCAGGTTCTCCAACTGCGTGTTGCTCGCCATTGGTGCATAGATGTTGCGGTCCACGAAGGCGGGGTCGATGCTGCTGATGAGTGTGTCGCGGCGTTCCACGGTGTTTCCCTGGTTGTCCTTGTAGCGTTTAAGGCTGATGCCTGTAGGCTCCAGACGCATGGTGTTGTCGTCCTGCCGCACCGAACGTCCGAAGTCCAGGTAAGCCATGAGCGAACTTTCCGTGCCCATCGGGGTGTGGTAGGCGAACTCGTTGAGGAGTTTCACGGGCAGCACGCTCTCGAACATGCTCACCTCGTCGATGTTGCCGGTCATCACGTCGGTCGGCGTGTTCTTGTCCATGTAGGTGGCACCCAGTGCGATGTGGTCGCCCGAGATGCCTGCCAGTTTGTCGGCTGCAAAGACATCGACCAGGTTCTGGTCAACATAGATGCTTGCCACGTTGCGTGAGCGCGACACCGTCAGGATGAAGTGATGCCACTCGCCGTTGTTGACTAAGGCGTTGGTATTCTTCTGCCAACCTGCTGAGCGCACATAGAGGGCGGAGTTTGCAATGCCGATATTGATTTGGTTGGCAGCTCCCTCGTCGGTGGCAGGACCATTGGAGAAGAGGGTGGCACTATTGTCCGTGGTGCGGAACCAGAACATCAGCGTGTAGTCGTGCAGTTTGGAGCGCATGAACTTGTCAGGCTTCAGGCGCATGCCCTGCTTGCCGTCCAGTTTCATGGAGATGCCCGCAGGGCGTTTCCATGTGGTGCCCGACAGGATAAGGTCGCTGCTGCCAGAGGCGCGGTCATAACTTACCATACCTGTTCCCTCGTTCAGCCGGTAGTAGTCCACGAGCCCGCTCTCGTAGCCCGTCAACTGTTTCTTGCCATATTCATCAAGTTCAGACGATGTCATGGCGCGGTTCCACAGACGGAATTCCAGCATATCGCCCTTGTACATCAGGTTTTCGTCCGAGAAATTGATGCCCAGATACAGGTAGCCGCTGTTCTCGTACTTGCCTGTCAGTTCCTTGCTGCCTATCTTGTTGTTGCCGTCGAAGAACGTGACCGTCATGTCCGTGCCGCTTTGGTCGAGCACGTATGCCACTTCATGCAACAGGTTGTTGAAACTGACGATGCTGTCCGACACAGCGGTCTGGTTGTTCACCTTTGCCATCAAGTGGCGGTCGGCAGTCAGTCCGAACATCACACCATTCTCCAAGCCACCGTGCGAGAACACGACCATATCCCCCTTGTCCGTCGAGGGATTCAGCATCAGATCCACGGTGAAACTCTTGTTTGACAAGTTTCGGCTTCCCTGGGAAAGGGCTATCGACTGATTCCCATTGAAGGTGAGCGATGTCGAGGTGGAAATGTCGTTGTTGGAGGGCGAGCCTAACAGTTCGAAGTTGTTGATCTTGCTCAGGTAGTTGCCCGCAATGGGTTCCGAGAAAGTAATTTTCAGGTCGTCGCCGATGTTTAAGATGCCGTTCACCGGTTCGGGCGTGCCGAAAAGTTCCGGCAGCCGTGTGTCCTTGATGCCCTTCAGCACTGGCGAGCTGCCTGTCAGGAATCCATTGCCATGGCGGGGATTACCGAGCAGTTTATGAAATTAAGGAAAAAGCAAAAAAATATAATGTAGAATGCCAAAGACACCTTACTTTGTGACACGACCTTTAATGTCGCTTCCAACTCTTCAATAAATCCTGCTGCACGTTGGTTCATTTCTTCTCTCACTTTTTCCGCCACCTCTTTCTTGTCCTGTCTCAGTTGCTCTAATTGGGTGGAGTAAATCTGGATCTGGTCATTGTTGGCTTTCAACTGCTCTGCCAAGGGATTAGCCAATGTCACAGTATTCACCGTTTGAGTCCTTACTTTCTTAGGGTTGCCATTCTCATCCACTCCAACCACCTGTTCTTGTGTAGAGACATTAGTTCCTTTGATAACAGGTCGCTGCTGCAACT
>CALAVF010000430.1 GCA_937892315.1 uncultured Prevotellaceae bacterium
CCATAATATTCCAGGATCCTATGACCAGCCTTAATCCGGTCTATACTATCGGCAATCAGATAATGGAAGCTATTACGCTGCATACTGACAAGAAGGGCAGGGAAGCGAAGGCCAGGGCTATAGAGCTTCTGGAGCTTGTAGGCATCAATGATCCTGCAAAAAGGCTTAAACAGTATCCTTTTGAGCATTCGGGAGGAATGAGACAGAGGGTCATGATAGCAATGGCTCTTGCATGTGAACCTGATATCCTGATAGCTGATGAGCCCACTACTGCTCTTGATGTTACAATTCAGGCCCAGATACTGGAACTGATGCTGGATCTTCAGAAAAAGCTGGGCATGGCCATTATAATAGTCACCCATGATCTTGGCGTTCAGTTCGTCTTCAGACAGAAGGGATACCAGATCCGGCCAGTAGTTCTTTGCCGGGAATGCCTCCATTGTGGTCAGGATGACATCGCTTTTTTCCTTCCGGATGAGGATGTCGCCTTTTTCATTGATGGTGAGCTTAGTATGTCCCTTTGCGTTCAGGCTGCTGATCTGTTCATCAAGGATCTTCTGGCCGATCAGCTGGTACCATACGGCAGGGTCAGTCACGGAAGGTTTGGAAGGTTTCTTGTCTTCATCATCCTCCTCATGGTGGCTGTCAGTTGCTTCACTCCTGCTCCTTCCAAGGCTCAGGTGGAAGCCATCACCTTCACTTCCGACTTCAAGAAGAGCATCCGCGAGAGTTGGGGCATCTGGGATATTCTCGGCACCCTCCTCGTAGTCGGTCTCTGTGCTACCTTCTACTGGTACTTCTGGTAATCTACATACACTAAAGTTCATCATGCCCGTCTCTCTCCTCACCAAAAGAGCGGGGGCATGATGAACTTTCCCTCTCCAGGGGGAAAGCCTAAACCCTATCTAAATTACACCCAAACCAACGATACAACATGGAGCAATTGAAATTCACAGAAGCCATCAGCCTGAGTGGTTTTGAAACCATCGACTTCATCATCATGGTTGTCTATGTCATCCTGCTCGTAAGCCTCGGTATGTTCCTCAGCCGAGAAAGGGCTGGCGAAGGGAAAAGCGTCAATGACTACTTCTTGGCAGGTCACACCTTGACGTGGTGGGCAGTAGGTGCATCACTCATCGCCGCCAACATCTCGGCAGAGCAACTGATTGGTATGGCTGGTACTGGCTATGCCGACGGCATCGCTATCGCCGCCTACGAAATCATGGCAGCCCTCACGTTGCTGGCGATTGGCAAATTCTTGCTGCCATTCATGATTGAACGCAAAATCTTCACCATTCCTCAGTTCCTCCGTGAGCGTTACAACGACGGTGTGGGTCTTGCTTTTTCCATTCTGTGGCTGTTCCTTTATGTCTTCATCAATCTGACTTCCGTGGCATGGCTGGGTGCACTTGCCATCGAGCAGATATTGGGTCTTCAGGGACTGACCGTTCCCATCTTCGGCCTGGAAGTGTCTCTACGCATGGTGATTATCATCACACTTTTCCTCATCGCAGGTCTTTATTCTATCAACGGCGGTCTCACATCTGTCGCATGGACCGACGTGATGCAGGTGACGTTCCTGATTGGTGGAGGTCTCATCACGGCATATTTCGCCCTTGTTTCCGTTGCCGGCAACGACGGCTCATTCATCGACGGTTTCAACAAAATCTATACTTATCTCACAACAGGTGACAATGTAAGAGACACGCATTTCCACCTCATCATCAGAGAAAGCAGCGCCATCCAGCAAGTGCAAGCACAGGTGCAGCAATATCTCATCGACCCTAACAGCGTCAAACTTGCAGACACGCTGAAGAGTTTCATCAATCAACATCCTGAGTTGGATGCTGCGGGCATCGCAAAAGCATATCACCCCAACGCTTACGACAACGTGCCAGGCATCGCCGCCGTGGTAGGTGCGTTGTGGCTGACCAACTTAGGCTACTGGGGATTCAATCAGTACATCATTCAGAAAGGTCTGGCAGCAAGGAACATCAACGAGGCAAAGAAAGGTTTTGTCTTTGCCGGTTTTTTGAAACTGCTCATCCCCTTCATCGTCCTCATCCCAGGTCTCTGTGCTTTCTACATGTCACAGAACGCAGACCAATTCTTACACATACAAGGTGCCATCAATGTGTCAGACGACGCATATCCTTGGCTCATCCGCAACTTCACTCCCACAGGCATCAAGGGACTTTCTTTCGCGGCTCTCACCGCAGCCGTCATCTCGTCGCTGGCATCCATGTTCAACAGTACCTCCACCATTTTCACGATGGATATTTACAAGAAGTACATCGACAAGGATGCAACAGACTCTGAACTGGTCAACGTCGGTCGTATCGTTGCCATCGTCGCACTTATCATCGCGGCATTTGCCGTCAACCCGCTCCTCAGCGACCTCGACCAAGCCTTCCTGTACATTCAGGAATACTCGAGTTTCATCTATCCTGGCGTCATCATCGTTTTCTGTTTCGGATTGTTCTGGAAACGAGCCTCTTCCACAGCGGCTGTCTGGACGGCTCTCATCGCCATTCCTTTGGGCATAGCCTTCAAGGTTTACCTGCCTGATACGCCATTCCTGTTCCGTTCTGGTTATGTCTTCATCATTCTCCTTGTCTTCTTCGTCCTCGTCAGTTATCTCGACAGGAAGTACGTCAGCGTAGAACTTCCATCCGAAGCAGAACGCAAGGCGATGTTGCGATGGGCAGCCATCCTTGGAGGCACAGGCTTGTTCTTCATCATCATGGCAGCCGTTGTCGTGCTCATGGGCGATTCAACCACCCTTACATACTATCTGAATGACATCGGTTTCCAGGCATTCTTCTTCTTCGGTGTGATGATTGGCTGCAACAGCATCTGGCTCTATAGCAACTCGAAGGACAGGAAGGCTGTCCCGAAGGCATTGCCTATCAACCTCGGCCTGTTCCGAACCACACGTGGTTACACCTACTGCACCATCGCGTTCACGGTCATCACGTTGATACTCTATATCCTGTTCTGGTAAACGAACATTCAGACCTGCACATTATTTATATATAAAGAAACGTCTCGTATCAATGACAGCGTACAAATCATATCCACAATTCTACGTGTCCGTCGATTGCATCATCTTCGGATTCAAGGACGGGCGTCTGAAAGTGCTGATACACCAACGCCCCTACGAACCAGGCATGGGTGAATTGTCGCTGATAGGAGGTTTTGTACAAACGGACGAAAGCGTGGATGCCTCAGCCAAACGCATCCTGAAAGAATTTACAGGGCTGGACAACGTTTACATGCAGCAACTTGCCACATACGGAGAGATTGAACGCGACCCTGGCGAGCGAGTGATTAGCATTGTCTATTATGCCCTCATCAATGTGAACAATTACGACGAAACGCTGTCGAAAATTCACAACGCCAAATGGTGGGATGTTGACAATCTGCCAACGCTCTGCTTCGACCACAACGACATGGTGCAAAAGGCAAGAAGAGTGGTCAGCGAAACTATCAAGAACGAACCCATCGGCAGCAATCTCCTACCCCAATACTTCACGTTGAGCCTGCTCCAGACACTTTACGAAAGCATTCTCGGCACTCCGATTGACAAACGCAACTTCCGCCGTTCCATCTCGGAGAAGGACTACATTCAAGCCACCAACTTGAGAGACCGCACCTCTCGCCGTGGAGCGACACTCTACAAATTCAAATAGACGAACAAAAGACATTAACGTAATTCTCACAACACTTAAAACAAAAATACTATGTTAGAAGAACTGAAAGAAAAAGTATTCAAGGCTAACCTTGATTTGGTGAAGCAGGGACTGGTTATCTTCACTTGGGGTAACGTCTCTGGCATCGACCGTGAAAAAGGGCTTGTTGTCATCAAGCCATCTGGTGTAAGTTACGACGAGATGAAGGCAAGCGACATGGTGGTCGTTGACCTCGAGAGCGGGAAAGTGGTAGAAGGCGACCTCAATCCATCTTCCGACACCCCTACTCACCTTGTGCTCTACAAGGCATTTCCAAACATTCAGGGCGTTGTTCACACCCACTCTACTTATGCAACCGCTTTTGCACAGGCAGGCAAGGACATTCCCAACATCGGCACAACACATGCCGACTATTTCTACAAGGCCATCCCATGCACTCGCGACATGACCAAGGAGGAAGTGGAAGGTGCTTACGAACTCGAGACAGGCAACGTGATTGTGGACGAAATTCTCAACATTCGCAAGATTAACCCAGACCACACTCCAGCCGTACTTGTGAAGAATCATGGTCCTTTCTCATGGGGCACTTCACCAGACAATGCTGTTTACAACGCCAAGGTGATGGAGCAATGTGCCAAGATGGCATTCGTTGCATTCTCTGTCAACCCCAACCTGACCATGAACCAACTGCTGGTCGAGAAACACTACAACCGCAAGCATGGTCCTAACGCGTACTATGGTCAGAAGGGTCAGAAGCACTAAAAACAAATCAAAAAAGCATAATCAAACAAATATCATATTTTTATTAACTTTTAAAATCTATCTTAATTATGGCATTTGAAAATTTGGAATTATGGTGGGTGACTGGTGCACAGTTGCTCTATGGTGGTGACGCAGTCGTACA
>CALAVF010000431.1 GCA_937892315.1 uncultured Prevotellaceae bacterium
AGTACCCTCCTCAAAATCATTGCCGGGGCGGAGACGCAGTACAAGGGAGAAGTGGAGTGGGATCCGGGCTACACCGTGGGTTACCTGGAGCAGGAGCCGCAGATGGACCCGGAGAAAACCGTGCTGGAAGTGGTTCAAGAGGGGGTTCAGCCCGTCATGGACATTCTGAAGGAGTACAACGAAATCTCCGAGAAGTTCATGGAACCGATGGATGACGATGAGATGAACCGTCTCATCGAGCGCCAGGGAGAGCTCACCGAACAGATAGACCACGTGAACGGCTGGGAGATAGACTCCAAGCTGGAAAGGGCCATGGACGCCCTTCAGTGCCCGCCTTCGGACCAGAAAATCAAGGAGCTCTCCGGGGGTGAGCGCCGCCGGGTGGCCCTCTGCCGCCTGCTGCTGCAGGAACCGGACGTGCTGCTCCTGGACGAACCCACCAACCACCTGGACACCGAATCCATCCAGTGGCTGGAAGCCCATCTGCAGCAGTACAAGGGTACGGTGATTGCCGTCACCCACGACCGCTACTTCCTCGACGACGTGAGCCAATGGATTCTGGAACTCGACCGTGGCGAAGGCATTCCCTGGAAGGGCAACTACTCCAGCTGGCTCGACCAGAAAGCCACCCGCATGGCACAGGAAGAAAAAACTGCCTCCAAGCGTCGCAAAGCTTTGGAACGCGAGCTGGAATGGGTGCGTATGGCGCCGAAAGCACGTCAGGCCAAGGGCAAGGCCCGTCTGAACTCCTACGACAAGATGCTCAACGAGGAACAGAAGCAGAAGGAAGAAAAACTCGAAATCTTCATCCCCAACGGTCCTCGCCTCGGCAACAAAGTCATTGAGGCTCAACACGTAGCGAAAGCATACGGAGAAAAGGTGCTCTTCAACGACCTCAACTTCAACCTGCCTCCCAACGGCATTGTCGGCGTGATAGGTCCCAACGGAGCCGGCAAGACCACCCTCTTCCGTCTCATCATGGGACTCGAAACAGCCGATGGAGGCACTTTCGAGGTGGGCGAGACCGTAAAACTCAGTTACGTTGACCAGCAACACCGCGACATCGCTCCTGACAAGACTGTCTATCAGGTAGTCAGCGGCGGCAATGAGACCATTCGCATGGGTGGAAGAGACATCAACGTGCGTGCCTACCTTTCCCGATTCAACTTCAACGGTGCCGACCAAGAGAAGAAATGCGGTGTCCTCTCTGGCGGTGAACGCAACCGCCTCCACCTCGCCATCGCCCTAAAGCAAGAAGGCAACGTGCTCCTGCTCGACGAGCCTACCAACGACATCGACGTGAACACGCTCCGTGCCCTCGAAGAAGGTCTCGAAGCCTTCGCTGGTTGTGCCGTCATCATCAGCCATGACCGCTGGTTTCTCGACCGCATCTGCACCCACATCCTCGCCTTCGAAGGCGACGGCAACGTCTTCTACTTCGAAGGCTCTTACACCGACTACGAAGCCAACAAGGCTCAACGCCTCGGTCTCGAAGAGCCCAAACGCATCCGCTATCGAAAGTTAATGGACGAATAAGCATATCCCGAAAGTGGTCTGAGTCAGACCACCGAGGCGGTGTGACTCAGACCACCAAAGCGGTGTGAGTCACACCACTTTGGAGGTAAAGAGTGTATCGTTTTATCCCGTCACCAAGAGGTTGAAATTTATTTTCCCGTTTTTGTTTTCTTGGTGTCAGAGACCTTGGTTGAAGAATTTTCGTCTGATGCTTTTGCCTTCTTATCCTTTTTCTTTTTGTTCTTGGTACCGTCGGGTTGTCCATCTTCCGTTTGTTTCTTGTGGAAACGGATGCCGGGATTGATGATTTTCAATCGGTTCTTCTGGTCATTGCTGCCGGTATAGATGAACTGGCTGTAGATGTCACGGCGTTTGCCCTGCTGGACGATGCTGCCTCGGGCTTCGGCACCGTCGCTCTCAACGTCGGTGGTGAGGTTCTTCAGGCGGATGCGGTCGTAACTGCATTCGTTGATTTTTGCCTTGACAATGCCGATGGGGAGTTTGCCGCCTTTCTCGCGACGCATCTTGGCAGTGCGGGCTTTCGAGATGTCGATATTGAACTCGGCACTCCAATCAATGTCGCCAATTTTGGGCATCTCAAGAACTTTGCCAATTCGGAATGTCGGCGAACTGACGGTTCCTGTGAGATTTCCCGCTTTGTCATCTATCGTCAAGTGGAAGTCCATCGGCCCAGCAGCAGTGGTGAGCCGCCCACGGAAAGACTCTCGCTTCCACAGCACATCGAAGTGCCCATTGTAACTGATATCCCCCAAGCGATAGAGTTGATCCATCAGCAACTTTTTCACTTGGAACTGGCTAATGATGACCTCGGGCATCCCTTGCTTGACTTGAAGTTGGTTGATGTCGCAACTGATGGTCAGCAGGTGCTTGCCTTTCAGGTGGTCAATCACACCATCGGCTGTGAAATGGAACTTGCGATTATCAGTACCAACCTTAACATGGTGAAAAACCAATTGGTCTTCCGTGCCGTTCATCTGAGCACTCAGTTTCAGCGGAAGATGGAAGTCTTGCAACACGGGGGCAAAGGGACGAGCGATGTCATGCAGAACGATGTGCCCCGTGATGTTCCCTGTGCGGAAAGTCAACTGCCGCCCTGTCTTTTTGTCGGGCAGGTTGATGTCAGTATGGTCGATGTTGAGCAAGGTGCTATCTTGCTGCAAGACGAGGTTCTCCAGCGTCACATGCTTGGGGTTAGCAAGGACGTTGAGACGCAGATCTTTGATGTGGATACCCGTCTCTGGGTCGTGAACGGTCGCTTCCGCAAGTGTAGCGTTCAGGCTATCTTTCTGCAGATGGTTGATGACCCATTTCATGTTCGCTTTCACATCCAGATGCCCCGCATCGAAAGCCCCCTTCTTGGGACGTTCTGCATTCTTGCGAGGTTGATGGTTATCGGTCTGCAAATGCAGGCTATCGATGCCGACGAGCAGTTTCTTTCCGTCCCGTTTCACATCAAGCAGCCCGAGCATGAGAGCCGTCACGGTGTCAGCCTTGTTGTAGGTGACGCTGGCATCTTTCAAGAGCAGGCGATGGACGTCGAGGCTCAGGCTGTCGAAGAGAGGATTTTTGGATTTCTTTTCAGATGGAGGCTGCTTGTCGGGCTTGGGCTTCTTGCTGAATGCCTTGATGAGAAACTCGTAGTTGGCGACGGAATCAGAATCAGACCGCACGAGCAAGGCTTTCAGCCCGTCCGACTCTACCCGTTCCACAATCAGTTCCCGTTTCCGCAGCCGTACACCCAGGTTCCTCTTCAGCCGTTCCATCTGCAGCATCTGCCGACCCTGCTGGTCATCGACAGAGAGGCCATAGAGCGACATTTCCATGCCGAACAGATTCACGCTGACGCTGTCTGCCACGACACGGGTCTGCAATCGCTCCGAGAGGCGTTCGGTTGCCGTCTGAAGCAGTTTTTGCTGAACATTTTTCGTGTTGAGCATCAAGGTTGCACCACCCAACAGCAACACAATCAATAGGATGATGCCAAGCACCCAAAGAAGGATGTTTCGAATGGTCTTCATGGTATATCAATGGTTTTAAGGGGTTAAAGAACTTAGTCGAAATGCAGAGACGTGACTTTCTCCAGACGTGCCTTGAGCCGAGGCATGGAGTCCTTCCGGATGCGGAGGGTCATGGAGCAATCGTTGTCGTAGGACTGAGAAATGATTTGGGGATTCTCCTCCTTGACGATACGCATGACATCGTTCATGAAGGGATATTCAAAGTAGAAAGTAAGGTCCTCATCAACCGTCTTTTCGATGATTTCGGCAGCGGCAATGGCTTCGGCTGCAGCCAGACGATAAGCCACAATCAGCCCCGATGTGCCAAGTTTGACACCTCCAAAATAGCGAACCACGATGATGAGGATGTCGGTGAGTTCGTTAGAGTTGATTTGTCCAAGGATAGGCTTGCCTGCCGTTCCCGAAGGTTCGCCGTTGTCGTTGGCACGAAAGTCCAGACGCTCCGCACCCAACATATAAGCATAGCAAACGTGGCGAGCATCATAGTATTTCTTCTGATACTCCGCCACCGCCTGCTTCACTTCCTCTACAGAACGAACAGGCATTGCGAAAGCGAGAAACTTGCTGCGTTTCTCGCTATAGATGCCCTCTGAGAGCGTTTTTATCGTTCTGTAGGAATCCATTAAATGAGAGTTAAGAAATTAAGAAAGTTTATGTATCACCAATCCGCTGCGGAGTTTCGGCTCAAACCATGTTGCCTTCGGTGGCATGATGTTGCCCGAATCGGCAATGTCCATGATTTGCTGCATCGTGACTGGATAGAGTGCCAAGGCGACCTTCATCTCGCCACTGTCCACACGGCGTTTCAGTTCGCCAAGACCGCGGAGACCACCCACGAAGTCAATACGCTTGTCACGACGCAAGTCCTTGATACCCAGAATCTCATCGAGAATCAACTTGGAGGAGATACTCACATCGAGCACACCAATCGGGTCATTCTCATCATACGTGCCTGGCTTTGCTTTGAGCGAATACCACTCCCCTTCCAGATAGAGCGAGAACTCATGCAACTCCTGAGCACGATACTCTGCACTACCCTTCTTCTCCACCATGAAGTTCTTCTCAAGAACCTTGATGAACTCAGCAGGAGTCAGCCCGTTCAAGTCTTTGATGACACGGTTATAGTCGAGAATGGTCAACTGACTGGCTGGGAAACAAACCGCCATGAAGTAGTTGTACTCCTCGTCACCACGATGATTCGGATTCTGCTTTGCCCGTTCCGCACCCACCAAGGCAGCGGCGGCACTACGATGATGACCGTCGGCGATGTAGAGGTTCGGCATCTTGGCAAACTCATCGGTGATGGTCTTGATGTCCGCATCGTCGCTCACCACCCAAAGTTGATGTCCGAAGCCATCAATCGGAGCCACAAAGTCATATTCAGGTGTTGTCTTGGCATATTTGTCAATCAGTTTCAACAGCACCTCATTGTCGGGATAAGCAAAGAACACAGGTTCGATGTTCGCATCGTTCACACGCACATGCTTCATGCGGTCTTCCTCCTTGTCGGCACGGGTCAGTTCATGCTTCTTGATGACACCCGTCTGATAGTCACCGCTGTATGCACCCACCACGATACCGAACTGAGTCTTCGTCTTGTTCCCATTGGCAGGCAGACACGACGTCTGTGCATAGATGTAGTAATGCTCCTTCTCGTCCTGCACCAGCCAGCCCTTCTCTTGGAACTTGGCAAACTGACGAGCAGCCTCCTCATACACCCGAGGGTCGTACTCACTCGTCCCTGGCTCAAAGTTAATCTCTGGTTTGATGATATGATACAGCGACTTCTCGTTGTCGCCAGCCTCTGCACGTGCTTCCTCACTGTCGAGCACATCATACGGGCGGCTCTCCACCTCTTCCACAAACTGCTTCGGAGGACGCACACCCTTGAAAGGTTTTACAATAGCCATAAAGTTTATTTACAATTTGACAATTTTAGAATTTACAAATTCAGCGTTGATGCTACAAAGTTAGGGCTTTCATTTGGAATAATCGAATGAAAGCCCCACTTTTTTCTCTTTTGGCAGAACTATCGCCTTCAAACATCACAGTTTTGGCTACAAAACCGATAATATGCGTTGTTAGATAATCAAGGACACAATACTCCCTACAAGAAACGGCTTGCAGGAATGGAACGAATGACTCCGTCCTCTTGACAAA
This sequence comes from uncultured Prevotellaceae bacterium, assembly GCA_937892315.1. The sequence goes on from CALAVF010000431.1 coordinate 5,715, forward strand.
TAATCACATTCTCGTCGTTCTTGGCCTTGGCTTCCAGCATTTCTCTTTCCGCCAATTCCAAACCTCGAACGATTCTGTCCATTGACTCTTGATACTCTTTAGTTGGCATAAGTTTCTATGATATTGAATTTGTATGGATTTTGAACTTCTATGGGTTGCGAAAGACCTCCTTTTGCGATAATCTCTCGTGGGAGTGAACTGTTATCAGCAATCATCCATGCATCAACGATTGGCATGTAAATATTGAATAAATTCTTGATGCCTAATTGGTAACGGCGATGAATGACATCTGTCGGAATGTTGTGCCCTCCTTTGCCGACTCGCTCTGCTACACGCTGAACAGCAAGTTCAGGCGATGAAAGCCAGAAATAGAGTAAAGTCACCATGTAACCCTGCTGACGGGCTTGCTGCACTAAGTTGAAATACGAACGTGTAGCCAATGTTGTTTCGATGGAGAAACTGGTATTGCGTGCTAACAAACGTGGATACGGTTCAGCATCAAACGACCTGCTTCAATAGCGACTCCTTCAGGATTAAATGGGGAAAGTCCTCTTGCGATTTCATCTGCATTGACGAACTCACGGCATGACAAGATCTTGGGCAATACAGAATAGGATGCTGTTGTCTAAGATCTTGTCATGCCGTGAGTT
>CALAVF010000432.1 GCA_937892315.1 uncultured Prevotellaceae bacterium
GTCGGGCACACGAGTTGGGTTGTATAGGGTAACCCTATGGGGATTATTCGAAGATGGACTTGGTATAGACTTTGCCTTCGTTGGGGTAGAGATACCAGTCGGTGCAAGACGTGGCGGTTCTGCCCCAGGTGGTGAAGAAGCCATAGGCTTCCTTGATGCACACGAGTTCTTGAGGATAGCAGAAGTCGCATGGAATCATGAGGGCATGGGGGTCTTCACGAGCAGAAGAGAGTTTGATGTCTTTGCCTGATGACTTGTTGTAAATATATACCTGCATGTTGGCATCGGTGAAACTGAAATCTGGTCTTACGGCTATCACTTCCTGCACTGGTGCAACATGGTCAAGGTTTTCATTGACATTGACAGCATGTCCGACAGACACATCAAACAAAGAGTGAAGTTCAACCTCTTCGTTCAGCAGAGTGCCGTTGATGTTGCGTAAATAAACTTCATCGCTACCTACTGCCTCGATGCTGTACTTGACGTGAGTCTGGTCAACACGCTGTGCCTTAATCACCACGTCGTTCAAGTCGTAATCGCCATCGTCACGGTCTTCGAAACAGAAGGTGTAAACATTGTGGTCAACGTCTGGTGTGTCATTGAAAGGAGCAACGCCGCCGTTTATTTCAATGATGATGTCACGGAAATCTTGGTCTGCACCATCCTCGAAGCAAACATAAATTTTGCCATTCGCATCTAAGAAGGCTTGGCGTGGGTCGTTGGGCTCAAGATTGGATTTGGCAAAATTGCCAAACTGGTTAATTTCAGCGTTCAATCTTCCGTCGCTATACAGACAGCCACCACCTTCTTTCGTGTTCATCTGCATGATGCCAATCTTGTAACCTTCGGGGAACACATAGGTGCCAGTCGTCTTGCCCTTCTGTGGGGTGTCGTCGCCATAATAGATTAAAGTGTAACCATCCTTACGGAAGAAGACCTTTTGTTTTGAAGTATCCTTAAAAGTACGCCACGTCTGGATGGCTTTGTACTTGGGCAAATTTTTCAGGAACAGAATCTGCTCTTCTTCACTCATGCCTGCCAACTGCTCTGGACGATAATAATAATAATAAATGTGGCAAGAGAATGAGCCAGAAGACTTGGCATAAACGGGAGCCAACACGATAGGCTCGGTTCCCGTAGTGGTGAGATAGTTGTTTTCAAACTTGAACAAGTCGCTGCCAACAATGGTCTCACGATTGTTATTGATACGCGTCCAACTGTTCACCCACTTCACGGCAGGAAGATAGTCTTCGACGATAGCAGCCAAGGTCTCTTTTTCCTTGTCTGTCATATCGTCCAACTGAAGAACTTGAGTGATTTCAGCCGCATCGCTCAACTGATAATAAGTGTCGTTTTCCCAACCGCTGTTGTACCAAAGACTATACGTATTATCTCCATTTGCAGCAGCCTTGGCACGGTCGCTGTTATAGGTCGTTGCGGTTCTGTCAATCTTAGGATTGGCTGGAAGTTCAGAAACACTTGACGCTCTTGTGCCGCGAGTCGTTTCTTCCGAAACAAAAGACACTTCTGACTCTTCGGGAGAAAACACCTGGATACGATAATGACCATCGCTGGAAACACAAGCGGCATAAAGGCGTGTCAAATGAGCCGGAGCATCATAGGCGAGTGTTACAGTCTGCCCTTTCTCAACTTCCACTTCGTTCAAGACCGTGGCACCATTGGCATCAGCATTGCCAAAAGGTGAACGCGTCAAAATCTGCACTTTAGCGATGTCGTCAAGGTCGGCATTGGCAGTCACAGAAACGGTGCCATTACTGGTCGAACTCCAATCTTGGCTCGTGCTAAATGTTACCCCAAAAGCATTATAAGAATTCTCCAAAGCCCTCAACTTTTGGGTATCGGAAGAATACTCATCCGTACAGCCACTCATGACGGCTGCACATATAGATGCCAACAATACCAGTTTTTTCATATCTATCATAAAATTTTGTGTAGAAAGCCATCAAATGCTTTTACTTCACTTTGTTATATTTACGTATTTCTTTGTTTAATTTGCAAATATATACATATCTAAAAAGATAGAGGAATAAATGAAGGCTTTTTTGAAGTATTTAACCCTTTTTAACACATAAAAGGTGCTATTTATCTCTGAAAGACAAATAGATGGATGTTTTTTTGTGGAATTGCCAATAGTAGCACACCCCTGCCGTAGTGAGTCCAAAGGGGAAAGACCACCAGATGCCAACGGCACCGAGATGGCATGGAAAAGCAAAGATGTAGGCAAGGGGAACACTCATCAGGCAGTAGGCAATGAAAGCGAAAAGCATCATCGCCTTGACCGACTCGATGGCACGAAGGGAATTGGCATAAATGGTCTGCAAACAGTCACCCAACTGATAGCAGGCAAAGCAAGGCAAGAATGACATGAAAAGGGCTGCCACTTCGTCGCTGGTGGTAAAGACGTGGGCAATGGGGACTGCCAAGACATAGATGAACGCCACCACAACAACACCTGAAAGGAAAGACATCCACAAAGCCGTGCGTGCCGTCTTACGCACCTCATCCCATTCCTCTTGTCCACGGAAATAGGCAATACGGATGGCGGCTGCGGCACCGATACCATAATACACCATGAAACCCAATGTGCTGACCGTACCCATAATCTGATGAGCCGCCAACGCTGTAGCACCTATCCAGCCCATGAATATTGCCACCACATTGAAAGAGCCGGCTTCCAGACACATCTGAATGGAGATGGGAAGCCCTAACCTGAACAGGGCGAGCATCCCTTTCCAACTGTAAGGAATGTGGGGATTAAGTTGCAAGGCTTTTTGAAAATTGGCAGAACTCAGCAGGTTTCCCCTCCTGAGGGCGACATAAAGTCCCAATGGCATCAACGCACGAGATGCCAATGTCGCGAAGCCCGCACCAAGCAAACCGAAGTCGAAAGTGAAGATGAGCAGATAGTTCAAGATGAGGTTGAACACATTGCCGCCTATCATCACCCACATCGGCGTTTTCGTGTCGCCCAACGCATCAAAAAACTGCTTCATGGAATTGAACAGCGACAGGAAGGGCAACGAAAGAAGCAGAACAATGAAATACGGACGGATGAGAGGCATCAATTCGACGGGTTGCCCCAATGCATCAAGGTTCAAGTAGAGAAGATAAAGCAATGACACGACCACCAGACTTGCCAAGAGATTGACCAGATTGCTTTCACGCAACGTCTGCAAAACCTTGTTGTATTTTCCCTTGCTGAAAAAGGATCCGACAATAGGTGTCGTGGCATAAGAAATGCCAAGCAGGAAGTAAATGCAGAGGTTGAAAACATTGTTCACAAATCCAGCGGCAGACAGTTCGGGTGTACCATACTGTCCCACCATGATGGTGTCAGCCCACCCTTGCAGAATGCTGCCCAACTGGGCAATGACAATGGGATAGGCAAGATGGAAAATCGCACTAACCCGTGTTTGCAAATTCATCCGCTAACGCCTCCTTTTCAACTCCCCGATTGCTTGGTCGCTATAGTCATAATACCACCAATAGGTCTTGCCGAAAAGACGATGTGTCTTGTTGACACGCTCAATGGGGTCTGAGAAACTCTTTTTCGTTTCGTTATATTCCTTAAACTGCTGAATGAAATCGGCATCCGTAAACGTGGCGAGCGTGTCCGTACCCATGACGAGTTTTCCTTGCAGAGCCTGTTCGCAATCGCCCTGCAAAAGAAGTGCCTCACGATAGGCCTTGGGCAAACGATTGTAAGCATCGGGAATGCTATCGGAAAGGTCATAATACTTGGGCAACTGACGCTGAAACTCTTTCAGGTTCTTGTCAAGCAAAAGACTACAAAGATAATAGTCGGCAGTGTGCTGATTCCAGACGCTATCAGCAAGCATCAATTCATAATAACGATCAGTTGAATGAATGGATTTTCCGCAGAATGCTCCCAAGTGCAGGCAAATACGATGGACGTTGACACGATAACTGTCAAGCGTATCAGTCACATCCAGCAACCCACGGGAACCGTCATACTGCGGGTACTCAAACAGGCGTTCAGGAAGTTGTCCCAATTTGGAGAGGGCATACATTCGCAACTGCGTGAGTCGCCGGTTGGTTTTCAGCGACTTCTCCCCTACTCTCGTGGCTGCTTCATAGTCTTGGTTGAGAATCAACCGTTCAGCCTTCAACTCAAAGTGATAGACATCGCTCGTCTGCGGAATGCTGCCCACAGCCAAGATGAGAAAGAAGAGGATGATGTAGTTTGGGTAAAGTTGCGACTTGAGGTCATGTGCCGTTCCGTTGTAAGCACCATCCACCCGATTGGCGAACAGTACCAAGAGGACATAAACGCATAAAATCAATGGAGCAATCCATGTCCACGGTCCAAAAGAGAAATGTGCCATTGTCGCCTTGTCCACATCGGTGACGATGGCAAGCATGAGCATGGAAGGCAGATATGACAATGCGTGCCATCGAGACGGCAACCGAGACGCCAAACTGACAATCCACTGCACAATCTGCAAAACCACCGTGATGATGACGGCACCGACAAACAGGTTGTAAGTGGTGATTCCTTTGGAATAGACAAACTGTGCTTCTGCCAGGATTTCCCCTTGCAGAAAAAAGAGATAGCAGAAAGAAAAAAGCATAAACAGAACACTGCAGGAATAACGAATGAGTCCTGCAGTCTTCTGTCTATGCGAGTTGTTACGATTCACGAGTTCGTTCTTAAGTTTTTAAGTTCTTAAGTTTTTGAGTTTACAAATTTTATTCAGCATTCTTACGAAGAACAACTGCAGAACGTGCCGGAATGTAGAGTTTCAGCCAGCCCTTGCCATCCTTCTCGTAGATGGGGTCATAGTTAGTGAAATGACGAACGGAATCGTCTGCGAGGTCGTTGCCGCCGTAGAGTTTATTGTCGGTGTTGAGCACCACGTCGTAACTGCCCTGCGGAACGATGAAGCCATAGTCGGTGTAAGACCTGTTGGGCGAGAAGTTGAACACAAACAACAGGTCGCCACGAGAGAAAGCAAGTATCTGGTCGCCATCGTTATGCCATACCTCCACCACAGGTGTCTTTTGGAAGTTCTTGACCGTCTTGATAGTCTTCAGCATCGCTTCATCAAAATCGCCTAAGTAGTGATAGCACAGTTCCTTATTATCAACAAGACTCCACTGACGACGAGCGTACTTATAGCCCCAGCCATTGCCCTCACGTGGGAAGTCAATCCATTCTGGATGACCAAACTCATTACCCATAAAGTTGAGGTAGCCACCATTGATGGTAGAGGCTGTCAAGAGGCGAACCATCTTGTGGAGAGCGATACCGCGGTTTGCCATGAAGTTCTCGTCACCCTTCTTGAAGTGCCAATACATATCAGCATCGATGAGGCGGAAGATGATGGTCTTGTCACCTACCAGAGCCTGGTCATGAGACTCGGCATAAGAGATGGTCTTCTCGTCTTGGCGACGGTTGGTGGTCTCCCAGAACATGCTGGACGGCTTCCAATCTTCGTCCTTCAGTTCCTTGATAGTCTTAATCCAATAGTCAGGGATGTTCATCGCCATACGATAGT
>CALAVF010000433.1 GCA_937892315.1 uncultured Prevotellaceae bacterium
GGTGTGACTCAGACCACTTTTGAGGACACGAGCACTTCATTTGGGGGCGTCTTCGTGTTTCGTCTATGCCCCATAGAGTTTATTTAATCTCATTCTTCAAATTGGGGTCTTTGGGGTTCTTGATGAGTTGCTTGGTTGCTTTGCCTGTCAGTTTCATCTTCTGGGCGCCATCGTTCAGAATGGTCAAGTTTTCAACATTGACGTTGGCTTCGATTTCTGCCGAACTGCGTGAATAAATGGTTGCGTCTTCTGCTTGGAGGTCGCTGACGGTGATGGCACCTACGTCTGACGATTGTATGCTGAAAGTGGTGCATTCAATCCTGCCAAGTTTCATGTCTCCCGTGCCCAGCACACCCAACTGAAGGTCTTCTGTACGCCATGTCGCTTCGCTCACGAAACTTCCATTTCCACAGATGCTGACGCATTTGAGGTCGGGGCATGAAAGATACATTTTCACGCTTTTCGGATTGCCGTAAAAGTTGATGTCTGTGTTGCTGTCCATCCTGATGGAAACCGTGAGCAGATTGCTGTCGAACGTGGTTTCAAGGTATTCCAGAAGAGCGCTGTCCCCTTCCACGTCAATGCTGTAGTTTCCTTGTGTATAGATGATATCTACGCTGCCCAAGTTGGTCAAGTATGAAAAATCTCTTGGGATGCTGATGTGCTTTTTGATAATGTTCTGCTTCTTGGCAGCAGTCACTTCTTCTGTCTTTTCTTGCTGATTTGATGATGCGTTGCGACATGCTCCCAACATAAGAAGCATGGCGATGGGTATGAGCAATTTGTATTTCATGTTCTTTGAGATGTTATGACGATTGTTGATGCAAAGATAGTGATTAATGATGAATTAGAATTTGAGAAATGGCGATTTTTTCATGTGCATAGTGGGGATTTTGTCTTTTATTTGCAAAATCTTAATTCTTCATTCTTTAATTCTTCATTCTTTTTCATATCTTTGCAACATGATTGTAAATAGAAACTCTTAAAAACTGCATTAACAATGACATTAGACAACAGATACATTACAGTTGCTTACAAACTTTACACCATCGAAGATGGAGAAGAAGATGAAGAACCGGCTGAGGTGGCAAACAGACGGCATCCTTTCCAGTTCATCAGCAAGTTGGGACTCGTTCTTCCGGCTTTTGAGGCTGGCGTGGCAAACCTTGAACGTGGAGATGAATTTGACTTCGTCATTCCGTGCAAGGACGCATACGGCGAGTTTAACGAAGAACTGATGTTCGATGTTCCTCATTCCGTGTTCATGATAGACGGAAAGATGGATTTCAACTATATTTATGAAGGTGCCATCGTGCCGATGCAGGGCGAAGATGGTAGCCAATTCAATGCGACCATCATCGAAATCAAGAAAGACACGGTGACCATCGACCTCAACCATCCGCGTGCAGGACAAGACCTGCATTTCGTGGGGCACGTGATTGATAATCGTCCTGCCACGAACGAAGAGATTTCCGAAACGCTGAATTCCATGAGTGAATGCAGCGGATGCGGCGGTGGATGTGAAGGTTGCAACGGCGGTGGCTGTGGAGGAAACGGAGGACGATAGTGATGAGAAACACCTTTGGTCACATCTTCACACTGACAACTTTTGGCGAAAGTCACGGTGCCGGAATCGGTGGCGTGGTGGATGGTATGCCTGCGGGCATTGACATTGACCTCGATTTTATCCAGTCGGAATTGGACCGTCGCAAGCCTGGGCAGAGCCGTATCACGACGGGGCGTCAGGAAGGCGATGTGGTAGAGATTCTTTCGGGGGTGTTTGAAGGCAAGAGCACGGGATGCCCCATCGGTTTTCTGGTTCGCAACACCAACCAGCACTCTAAGGACTATGAAAATGTTCGCAACGTCTATCGTCCTTCACATGCCGATTACACCTATACGCAGAAGTATGCCATTCGCGACCATCGAGGCGGAGGACGCTCATCTGCACGTGAAACCATTTCTCGTTGTGTAGGCGGTGCGTTTGCCAAGTTGGCTCTTCGTCAACTGGGCATAGAGGTGGTTGCATATACTTCGCAAGTGGGGATGATTGCCCTCGACCGAGATTATTCTCAGTATGATTTTTCGCAGATAGAAAGCAATCCTGTGCGGTGTCCCGACCCCGTGGCGGCAAAGCAGATGGAGCAACTGATTCTTGACGTGAAGGCAGATGGCGACACCATTGGCGGCGTGATTACGTGCGTTGTCAAAGGCGTGCCTGTTGGTCTTGGCGAACCAGCCTTCTCCAAACTCCATGCCGACTTGGGTGCCGCTATGCTTGGCATCAACGCCGTGAAAGGTTTTGAATATGGCGAAGGTTTTGCAGGAGTGGGGCAGAGAGGTTCTGAACAGAACGACATTTTCTATCACGACGGCAGACGCATCAGCACCCGTACCAACCATTCGGGGGGCATTCAGGGTGGCATCTCCAATGGTCAGGACATCTATTTCCGTGTCCTTTTCAAACCTGTTGCCACACAACTTCGTCCGCAACCAACCGTTGACAAGGAGGGCGAAGAGATTATGCTCGAAGTGAAAGGTCGCCACGACCCTTGCGTCTTGCCACGTGCCGTTCCCGTTGTGGAGGCAATGGCGGCAATGACAATTCTTGACCATTATCTTTTGAACAAAACAGTAACATTATGAATAAAGTAATGCTGATTGGCAATGTGGGTGCAGACCCACAGGTGAAATATCTCGACCAAGGTGTGTGTGTGGCACAGGTTCGTTTGGCCACCACAGAGAGAGGCTATACGCTTCAGAATGGGACGCAGGTGCCCGACAGAACAGAGTGGCACACCTGCATCTTTTGGCGTAAGTTGGGCGAGACCGTAGAAAAGTATGTCCACAAAGGTGACAAAATCTATGTGGAAGGAAAGATTCAGAGTCGCGATTGGACTGACCGTCAAGGCATCAGTCGTAAGACGATTGAAATCATGGCAGACAATCTGGAATTGCTTTCGCCGAAACCAACCACACAATCGCCTGCTCAGCCTCAGCCGTCACAGCCCGAGACTCCTGCTGCCGTGACTCCATCAGAGAATAACGGCGAATATCCATTTTAATAATTTGTAGAGAAAATGCCTACCATCATTGCAGGACCGTGTGTCATCGAGTCGATGGAGTGCCTTGAAGAAGTCGCCCAGGAGTTAGTTCGGCTCAATGAAAAATACGGAATAGACATCATTTTCAAGTCGTCTTTTGACAAGGCGAATCGTACCAGCATCCACTCTTATCGAGGTCCAGGACTGGAGAAGGGAATGCAGATGCTTGCCGACATCAAGGAGAAGTATGGACTTCGTATTCTCACCGACATCCACGAGAGTTATCAGGCAAACCCTGCTGGCGAGGTGGCGGATGTGTTGCAGATTCCGGCATTCCTTTGCCGACAGACAGACCTCCTTGTTGCTGCAGCCCGCACGGGTCGCATCGTCAACATCAAAAAAGCACAGTTCCTTTCTGGATTGGACATGGAGTTTCCTGTTCAGAAGGTGCGAGAGAGTGGCAACGACAATGTCTGGCTCACAGAACGTGGCAACATCTATGGCTACAACAACTTAGCGGTAGATTTTCGAAACATTGCCGATATGCACCATTTTACCGACACCGTCATCATGGATTGTACCCATTCTGTACAGCGTCCAGGTGCTGCTGGCGGCAAGACGGGCGGCAACCGCGAGTTTGTTCCGGCAATGGCTTTGGCGGCAAAGGCTTTTGGTGCCAATGGCTTTTTCTTCGAGGTTCACCCCGACCCAGAAAGTGCACTTTCCGACGGTCCTAACATGCTGTATCTTACAGACCTCGACCGTGTAATTTCCACATTGATAGACGCATGAAATCCATACCCTTTGCAGAGCGATGCCTTCGCGACGAGGCACAGTCATTGCTCGACCTCATTCCTCAACTTGACAACAGTTTCGAACAGGTGGTTGACCTCATTCACCATTGTTCGGGACACGTTGTCGTGACGGGGGTCGGCAAGTCGGGGCATGTGGGGGCAAAAGTTGCTGCCACATTGGCATCGACCGGCACACCTGCCATCTACCTCAATGCCCTTGATGCCCTTCATGGCGATTTGGGCGAAATCATGGACAATGATGTTCTTTTGTTGATTAGCAATTCGGGCAATACCGACGAATTGCTGCGGATTGTCGCATCGCTCGAAGACCGCCATCTCCCCATCGTGTCCATGACCAGCGACGCTCATTCACTTCTGGCACAGCATTCCGACTATCACATACTTTGCCGAGTTGAAAAAGAGGCGTGCCCTTTGAATCTTGCCCCCACCTCCAGCACTACAGCAGCCATGGCGATGGGCGATGCCCTTGCTTGTGCTCTGATGGAAGTTCGCAAGTTCAAGGCAAAAGATTTTGCCCAATTCCACCCGGGTGGTTCACTTGGCCGCAAACTTTTGGTCAGGGTCAAAGATGTGATGTACACCGACAATTTCCCCATCGTGCCACCCACCATGCGGCTTTCCGATGCCCTCATCACCATCAGTTCTGGCAAACTTGGTTTGGGAGTCGTCATGGAAAACGATAAGATTCTTGGTATCATCACCGATGGCGACATCCGCCGTGCCGTAGAAGGTGCTCGTGAGAACTTCATCAATCTCTCCGTGAGCGAAGCCATGACCTGCACCCCCAAGACCATCTCCCCCGAGGCAAAACTGACCACCATCCAACAGATGTTCCGTAACCACAAAATCCACTCTCTCCTCGTCACCGACCACGGCAAACTGGTCGGCATCGTGGATTACTTCGCCATCATGAACTAATCTGAAGAAGATTACTACAGATGAAAAAAAACTCTGCAAACCGGGTGTTATGGCTTGCAGAGTTTTTTTGTTTTGAGGAAAGAATTTATTTTGAAATTTTCATGTCGCTCCCGAAATAGAAACTTGGTTCGGGTGGTTGGTTGTAGCCGACATTCTCGGTGGCGACGCTGATGCGGTAGGGGATGTTGAGCATGAAGGTGGGGAAGCGATGGGGGGTGGGGATGGTGGTGGAGTAGATGCGGAGTTCGGTGCTTTCGTTGTTGCGAACGATGACTTCTTCCCGCCAGTCGCCGAGGATGTCGGCAGAGAGGCATGGGTTCTGTTTGGTGCCGTTGTTGAAGGAGCAGCCTTCGGCACGGAAGTCTTTGATGGTTTCCGCTTTTCCGACATTCCAGTTCCACTTGCTGATGGCGTTGCGGTCGAGGAGTTCACGCAATAGGTCGCCGTCCCACCAGACCGCACTGTTCATGGGAATCCAAGCATTTTCGGCATGGAGATTGCCTTTCACATCGAAGTAGCCACGCTGTGAGGATGACCACATTTCGAGTCCCCAGTTGGTCGGGTCGATGTCGGCAGCCATGCCACGTCCCACATCGTCGGTGCTGGGGATTTGGAAGATGATTCGGCCAGTGCGGGCATCGCGGAAGTCGGAGCCATCCTTCTTGTTTTCGTGAACATCCCAAATCTGCAGTTGAGTGCTATCGGGATAGAAAGCGAATTGGTGGATGGCATCGCCGTGCCCCATGCGAGTGGTGTAAAGTCCCGTGCCATCGTTGTTGACCGCCATCGAGCCGTAGGTGATTTCGTCGCATCCGTCGCCATCCACATCGCCTACACGCAGGTTGTGGTTGCCTTGACCTGAGAAGCCGGGGAACTTTTCGGAGTCGAAAAGCCAACGGAGCGTGAGGTCGGTACCATCCCAATCGTAGGCAGCAAGGTACGTTTTGGTGTAGTACCCGCGGCACATCACGGCACTGGGGTGTTTGCCATCGAGGTATGCCACAGCCGCCAAGAAGCGGTCCACTCGGTTGCCGTAGTTGTCGCCCCAACTGGCAACATTGCCGCGTGGAGGCTGGTAGTCAACCGTTTTGAGGGCTTTGCCCGTGCGTCCGTCAAAGACCGTGAGGTATTCAGGTCCATCGAGGATTCTGCCGACGACATTGGTTCTCTTTTTCTCCATCTTGCCCGGAATCTCTTTCTCAATGCTGCCGCTCATCACCCAGTTCACATTGGGGTCGCCGATGGCGTTGCCTTGTCCGTCGATGGTGCCGTCGGCCGTTTTTGTGATGAGTTCGGAACGGCCGTCACCGTCGAAGTCGTAAACGAGGAACTGAGTGTAGTGGGCACCGGCACGGATGTTTCTGCCGAGGTCGATTCGCCACAGTTGCTCGCCTTTCAGCGTGTAGCAGTCAAGATAGACATTCCCCGTGTACCCCTCGTGGCTGTTGTCGTGGCTGTTGGAAGGGTCCCATTTCAGAATGATTTCGTATTCGCCATCGCCATCCACGTCACCCACGCTGGCATCGTTGGCAGAGTAGGTGTATGGGCGACCGTCGGGGGCAACACCTGCTTCGGGCTTGGAGATGGGGATGGGAAGGTAGTCTTTTTGACTGGGATGATAGGTAAAGACACTTGCGTCCTGCTTGTGCTCTTTGCCGTTTTTTACGGCTGAGACTCTCAGTTCAGCATCTGTTTCAGGTGCTAAAGTTTTGAAGAAAGTGGCATCCCCTATAGGCTTCTTGTTCAATCGTTTATCATTTAGGTAGAGATTGAATGCTGTATGCTCATCATCTTCTTCAAGCATTCGCCACGAAACCAAAAGGCTATCCCCCTCGCGTAAGCATACCAACCCACGTCCCAATTTCTCTTTCTGGATGTCGGGCGAGTAGGCGGGTTGAGCATTGGAGAGAACCGTTGTGAGCAGGGCGAAAGCGGCGAAAAACGTGCGTGTCTTCATTTTGTGTGATGCTTTTTCTATTCTGAAACATTGATGTGTCCGATGCCGATGGCTATCTGATTGCTGTAGTTCCACAGCGTGAGGTGAACCGTGAAGGGGTGCAGTCCGATGCCTGCCGCGTTGGTGATGCCCTTGGCAGTGAAGAAGTCGCTGTTTGCCTTGTACATCTCATTCTGGATGGCACTTAAAGTCACGGTTTTTGCGAGGTTTGCCGCAAATTCCGTTCCTGCCAGTTCATCGCATTTTGCCACAGCGTAGGCGGTCATGCTTTGGTCAACCTCTGCCGACTTTTGGAAGGTGTAGTTGGCATATTCCAACGTGGTGAGGCTGGCATGGATGAGTGAGTCATATACGGCGTCGAGCGTGTCTGTGTAAACGATGCTGTCGGACACGACTGCGTAGGTGCAGGTTGCTTCTGCGTTGGAGTCGTCAAGACAAGACGTGATGCCTGCCATGAGGCACAGCATGATGGAAATCAATCCAAAAATCTTTTTCATTTTTTTCTGTGATATTTTGTTGTGTTCTTTTGTTTGCTCAAGCGATTATTCGTCCAGCGTTTTGCCCATGTGGTTCAGCCCACGCTGTATCACATCGGTGAAGTCCGTGTCCTCCACATTTTTCGGGCTCTTTCGTCCCTTTCGGTAGTCGAGCGGTCCGAGGGTGGTGAGGTTTTTGAACCATTTTCCGAAGTAACTCTGATTGGGGAAGCAGAGCAGGTCGGAAATCTCTTTGATGGTCATGTTGCTGCTTTTCAGCAAATTCTGTGCATCGACCAGCAGGGCGGTAGTGATCCATTGGCTGGGCGATTTGCCCGAACTTTCCTTCACGATGGCACTGAAATAGCGGCTGGTGAGGAACTGCTGGTTGGCGTAGTAACTCACCTCGTGCTCGGTGCGGTATTTGTGGTAGAGTTGCGTGACGAACTTCTGCAGCACTTCGTCCTTTCTCGACATCGGCGACATGTCGAAAGGCATGGTGGCATAGCATTGCAGCACCTCCAGAATCAGGGAGTAACTGAGCAGTTCTGCCTGTTTTCTTGCCATGTCTGCCACGGGGCGTCTTTTTGCTGTGAGATAGTTCTCCCGTTCCTCCTGCTCCCGCTTGGTCATGGTGGCCAGCATGGTGATGTGTTGTTGCAGATTGTCGTATTGGACCTCTGTAATGGTCTGGAAAGGTGTCTTCTTCAGCACGAAAAGTGCGTTGAAGTTGCTCACCTGATAGAGCATTGGCTGGATGGTCTCCAGGTTGGTGCCAATCAGGATGCCCCGCAGGTTGGGTGTGTGGCTGATGATGTGAAGTTTGCTGTAGGAAAAATACACGATGATGGAATGCTTCGTCATGTGGTATTCCGTATCGTCCAGACTGAGCGTGATTTCTCCCTCTTTGCAGATGAACATGCCCGTCATGGAAAACCTCACAATGTCTTCTTCGGCGTTGAGTATGTTGATTTCTCCGCCTTCAATCTCACGAATGATGACTCTGTCTTCTAACATAATAACAAATTTGACTACAAAATAACTAGTTTTAGAACAAACATACAACACTTTTGGCATCTTTTTATAAAGGAAAAATACATTTTGAACAATAGTGATGGTTTTTTCACCAATAAAGTTACAGAAAAATGCTGTAAATTTGCACTCGAAATCCCAAGGGAGGATATTCCGAAATTCTTCATGAAAGGAATCTACGGTTGCCTCCCCTGGTTCTCTCCGATTGCCCCACAAGGCACGCTCCGAGGGTCTTTGGCAGCATCCCCCGATGCCCCGATGCGGCAGACACTCTTAAAACTAAACTTAGATTTTATAAAATTGAACTTAAATT
>CALAVF010000434.1 GCA_937892315.1 uncultured Prevotellaceae bacterium
TTATTTCTGCAAGTATTTTTTGCCATTCTTGATGACAATGCCCTTGTAAGAGGCATCCACGCGAACACCGCTGAGATTGTAGATGGGGGCATTCTCGTCGCTGCCCATCGTCTTCACAACGCTTTTCACCGAAACTGCCTCAAAGTCTGCGGGATTGAACATCACCGTTGTTCCACCCATGACCGCGGGTACTGCAAATTCTGCCACCAGCACACCGTCGGTGGTGATGGTTCCTGTGAAGTCTGCTGCACGATTGGTTACCACACTTGGGTCAGCCATGCCAGGCATGGCACTGTTGCCCTCACCTGCCAGAGCGTAAGAGCCGTCCTCGTTGACCGTCACGCTGACAGCCTCGAAGGTGAAAGTGCCCCATGAAGGGAATGTTGCGCTGACGCTGGCAGTCAGTTCGTCCGCATTGGGGGCAATCGTGACGGTTTGGTCAGCCGTTGGCTCATATTGTGAGAAGTAGGCGCTGTTGGTGTAAATGCCGCCTTTGTAAGAGCCCGCGATGGCATATACTGCTGGCATTTCGCCAAGAGTAACGGTGATGACTGTTCCGCCCATGACGGAAGGGACCGTGATGACATAGCCTTCCTCCACGGAGCCTTTGATGTCGGCTGCATATTCTGTGATGCCTCCTGTGCGGTGGTTTGCCATTGCCAGAACGCCCTCGCCTGTGGCTGCAGCGAATGCTCCGTCTCCCCATGTGGCTGAGGAGAAGAAAATGCTGTCGGCTGTCACTTCCAGCGTCTCGCCGTCGTCATACATGGGGGTCGATATGTAAGGGAAGAGCACAGAGCCCCATGCCTTGTAAGTTTCTGCCTTTGTTGCCTGTGCCAAGCCAAACAACATGCCCATCATCAAAATTGTAGTGTAAAATTTTTTCATCTTTATCATTATTATTTTAATGTGTATAAATGTGTATAAAAATGGTTGTTTCATTTTCGAGTGCAAAGGTACAAACTATTCTCCATAATGGCAATACCTTAAAAAAAGTAAATCTGCCAATTTTCAGGGTATTTCGACGTAAATGCCTACCCAAAACCATATCGCCATACTCACTCCGACCGCACATGGTACTCAAAAAAGGGTATTTGAGGGCGTTCTGCCTCCTGATTTGTCATTTAAAGTCAAGATTTTGGGGATTATTTGGCGAAAAGTTCGTAACTTTGCAAGTTGAATAGTTAAAATCGTAAATTGTCAAATCAATTGTCAAATTGCAAATAGTCAAATCGTAAATCATCATGATGACAGCAAAAGAGATACGTGAGTCTTTCAAGAAGTTTTTTGAAAGCAAGGAGCACCTGATTGTGCCGTCGGCTCCGATGGTCGTGAAGGACGACCCGACGCTGATGTTCACCAATGCAGGCATGAATCAGTTCAAGGACATCATTCTGGGCAATGCCACGCCCAAGTGCCGCCGACAGGCGGACAGCCAGAAGTGCCTCCGTGTGAGCGGCAAGCACAACGACCTGGAGGAGGTGGGACACG
>CALAVF010000435.1 GCA_937892315.1 uncultured Prevotellaceae bacterium
TACTAATCCACGCTTTTGAGCATTAACACACATCTCTACATAGCAAAAGGCAGCCAAGTGCATTTGGTTGCCTTTTTTTGTTGCTTATCAGCCCTAATCTATAGAATTGCACGGCCTATTTCGCACTTTTTCACAAAAATCGCGAAATACGTCGTGCAGTTTTACTATCTTTGCACAAAAGTTTAGATAACATGGAAGAATTATACACAACATTTAGACTACAACTACAAAGGACTCCAACAGCCTTTGTCAGATACTTGCACGACAAAATAGACTGGAGCAGCAGACTCATCGCCATTCTTGGTTCGCGAGGAGTAGGAAAAAGCACAATGATACTGCAGCACATCAAGATGCACGAAAAGATAGATGAGACGCTATATGTCACGGCAGACGATTTCTACTTCGCGACTCACCGCCTCTACGACCTCGCCAAAGAGTTCTTTATGGAAGGAGGCAAAACTTTATTTATTGATGAGATACACAAATACAGCGGATGGTCACAAGAAATCAAAAACATCTATGATAAACTGCCAGACCTTCGTGTTGTCTATTCAGGCTCATCCATTCTCGATTTAGAAAAAGGAGGTGCCGACCTCAGCCGCAGAAAGATAGAATATCTGCTACCAGGGCTCTCTTTTCGTGAATATGTAAATATCAGTAAAGGGTGGAATCTTCCTCCATATTCCCTTGACGAAATTCTGCAAGGAAAGGTTGCGTTTCCCCTCGAAAAAGAACGTCCTGTCAAATTGTTCCATCAATACATGAAAGAGGGTTACTATCCATTCTTCTTGGAAGGGAACTATCACCTACGGCTACAAGGTGTCATCAAACAAATTGTGGACGAAGATATTCCCAACTATGCTGCAATTGCCCTTGCCTCCCGCTCTAAACTACGCAAACTTCTCTATATTTTGGCACAAAGCGTGCCTTTCAAGCCCAACTATTCAAAATTAGAAAAAGACCTCAACATCAGCCGTAACACCCTACCCGACTACATTAGTTATCTTGAGAAAGCAGGATTAATACTCACCCTCCGAGAAAACACCACAGGATTAAAAATTCTGGAGAAGATAGAAAAAATTTACCTACAAAACCCCAATCTCGCCCATACACTCAGCGAAACAAACCCCGACATTGGCAACATGCGTGAGACCATCTTCCTTGCATGGATGAAAACAACTCATCGAGTCGCCGCATCAAAAATCTCAGACTTTGAGATTAACGGTCGCACTTTCGAGGTGGGAGGTAAAAATAAAGGTCAGCAACAATTGGCTGGTACGACCAACGGTTTTGTCGTGAAGGACGATATTGAATATGCATTCCGCAACACCATCCCCCTATGGATGTTCGGATTCATCTATTAACAACATCTATCCATCTTTAAGAATTGACTATTCCAGCCACCATGTTCCGATGATTGTATAATCATCATATAAAGGCCACCATTTTCTCATGTTTTTTAAGGCTTTTTCAGGAGTCGATTCAGTACCTAAGAAATCCCATGACCAATCACTCATTTCTCTTATATAAACACCTGCTTTCAGAACATTTATATCGGTGAAATTTTCACTCTGAGAGTAGGTAATCGTATATTGTGCCGTCCAAGGACTGGTGTTCATGTCATATCGCCCAACACTTCCTTTCATCACTTGAGGTCTCTCTGTTTTTGAGAAATAAAGAGGTAACGATTCACCCTCCGAGATG
The DNA here is from genome assembly GCA_937892315.1 of uncultured Prevotellaceae bacterium. The sequence goes on from CALAVF010000435.1 coordinate 1,705, forward strand.
GTCTCGTATCGGCTACCTTTCACATGCACCTGTTCATATTTTTCCAGAGGCACTTTCCCGTGAGGTGGAATTGCCAAAACACGCTGTTTAACGTATGTAGTGGATGATGATGCTGAAGTGCCTCCACCGACATTCGTTCCTCCAGCCAAAGTGCCTAGAGCACCTCCCACACCTAACACTCCTGCTGCTGCACCAAGATTGAAACCGCCTCCAGAATTACTACCATGATTGACCGTCGTCTGTGAAGCATTATAATAGGTATATGCCTCACCTTTAGACAAGACTCTGAAAGTATTGCCCAAGTCCACATAAATGGTTCTATCTAACTTATTATTTATCTGTACATAAAACGTTCTACCTATACGATAATAAGAACCACTTCCTGACGAAGGCTCTTGTACAAAGTTGATTTCCACATCGTCACTCGACAAGACGGAATTCTCATCCACACCAAGAAGTGCACTACCAGACTTCGCTAACTTCGTTCCCTTTTTTGTACTTACAGGCAAATGCGGTTTGTTATATCGAGCAATCAACTCCGCATTATGACTGTCCGGCTCCACAATGTGGATGTCTGCCTCTTTCTCTTTCGGAGCACTCTCCGTGGTTGTGCTTGGCTTCACATCGCCAAAGGTATCCTTCTCTCCATTCTCGTAATTGATGGCAAGTACATCGCTGAGTGCCAGCGTATAAGTGGGACCATTGGGATTTGAAAACTTCTTATACTTGATGTCTGCCACATTCACCTCCAACACTTTCGACTGAATGATGCTGCCATCTTTCTTGACAATGACATCCTGTGCATGGGCACTCATGCCCACAAGAAACACAAAAAGGGGGAATAAAGTCTTTTTCATGTTGATACCATTATTCGACATTAAAGCTGAACGTTCTGAAATGTGCTC
>CALAVF010000436.1 GCA_937892315.1 uncultured Prevotellaceae bacterium
TTTTGTTGCTCAGGAACTTATAAAGAAAGTTAAACTAAAGTGCTGCGGAATTTAGATACAAGTGAAATATCCATAAGTGTCTTTTTATTGTTTGGGTTGCAACGATAATGAAAAATGCACTATCATAGTGCGCAATTTCTAAAAAAATGCATTATTGTAGTGCATTTTGGGGCTTGTGTTGTCCGTAAAACGAAAAAAAGACATCTTTTTCATTCATACGAGTCTGTGCCACACACAATGTTGTGTGACTTGTTGGGGTGTTTTTAGTTGCTTGTACCAGTGGATTTTGCTAAAAATGCTTTGGCGGTGCCGAAGCGGAGGTAGAAGTCGATGCGGATGGGGAGGTGGCGTGGGTCGTCGGTGACGTAGAAGCGGAGGAGTTCTTTGTCCTTTTGGGTCTCTTCGTAGTCGAGGAGGGAGAAGACGAGGCAGTGGTACTTCTTGCCGTCGTTGGCTTTCCAGTCTTTTTTGCCTCGGAAGACAAGGGTTTGTCGTTCCACTTTCTTGCCTGTCGCCATGGGGAAAAAGATCCTCTCCCCTATCTTTCCCTGTAGAGAGACCCTCTCCCCAACCCTCCCCCGTAATGGGGAGGGAGTTATATTCCAGTTGCGTGCCAAGGACAGGATGGAAAGCATGTCGTAGTTGCATTCGTCGGATTCGTGGTGATGTTCCGACCATTCGCCATGCCGGTTGAGGAAGTGCTGCTTGACGTGGCTCTTGCCTTTTGGATAGGTGTACCACACCTCATCGACGGTGTAGTGCTTGCCTTCCAGCGAGCCTTTGCGGAAGTAGAGGGGAACGAGTTGCGGGGTGATGTAGGAGATGAGGGTGTCACGCATGGTGAAGACTGCATCGCACCGCTTGTTGCTGGTGAAGAGCAGGTCGTTGCGGAGGGCTGGCTGTCCCTTGTAGGTCGTGGACTTCATGGTGTAGTGGGCGGCACCGCATTTCACCCACACGAATTTCCAGTTGAAATAGAGGTCATACGTCAGGCTTTCCCCTGCCTTGAAGGCTTTGTTCTCGGTGGGACACTGAGCGTGGAGGGAGGATAAAAAAGAGAAACTAAAGAGTAAAAGTGAAAAATGAAAAGTGAAAAATTTGCTGCCGCACTTGTGCGACAAAGGTTTGCGAACTGCTGCGGTAGCAAATTTTTCACTTTTCATTTTTCACTTTTCACTTTTACCTGTGTACTTTTATTCTTCATTCTTCTAACAGGGTGGAGTCGTTGACGATGAATACGATGCTATCCACGGCTGTGGCTTCGTCCTCTGTGTTGGGCTGCTGCACGAAAGGGTTGTCCGTCTTGTTGTACGACAGGTAGAGGAAGGCAAAGACGCATCCGAGGACGATGACGCCAAGGAAGAGGGTGCCGAACATCATGTAGCGGTTCAGCCGTGTGGCTTTGTTGTTGCGTAGAGACATGGTATCACTTGTTCAGTATTTTCTTGTATTCACTTTCGTTGTGCAGCACTTCGAGGGCTTTCTCTATGTCCTCGTCGTCCTTGATGGCTTCTTCCACCGCTCCTGCCTCGTAGTAGTAGCGTTTCACCACTTCGTTCGCCATCAGTTTGCGGATGTTCTTCTGGTGCTTGTCCATGTCGCGGTCGAGGTTGTGGGTGAGTTTCTTCTCCAGGGCTTCAAACTCCTCCTTCGCCTCCTCATAGTAGCCCTCAAACTCAGCCGTCTTTTTCAGGTCTTCCAGACGCTTCTCGCTCAGTTGGTCATACTTGAAGTTGCTGTCTTTCAGCATCTTCTTGAATGTGGCATAGTCCTCGTCGGTGATGGCGAAATCCTTCACGGCAGGGATGGTTGGATGCTTCTCTACATACTTCGTGCCCCAGTCGGTCAGTTCGTCGATGCCGTCTCGTGAGATGTAGAAGACCACATTGGCGATGGTGTCGTGCTTCACCTCCACGTCGGGCTTGATGCCATTGCTTTCCGTCACCTCACGACCGCCAGCCGTGTGGAAAATCTGGCTCTTCACGCTGTCCTTCAACGACACACGTCTGCGTGTCTCACGATAGATTTCTGCCTCCTTGCGTTTCTGCTTGTAGTCGATTTCCTGAATGCAGCGCCCCGACGGGATGTAATACTTTGCCGTGGTCAGTTTGAGGCTTCCGTTGTAGGGCAGTTCGCGAGAACTCTGCACCAGCCCCTTTCCATAGGTGTTGCTGCCCACGACCACCGCACGGTCAAGGTCTTGCAGCGAACCTGCCACAATCTCCGACGCACTGGCGGTGTCGTCGTCCACCAGCACTACCAGCGGAATCTCCAAATCCAAAGGCTCGTTTTGTGTCACGTAACTATGATGCACTGCCGCCAACTTGCCTTTCATCTCCACAATCTGCAAGTCCTTCGGCACGAACAGGTTCACAATGTCCACCGCCTCGTTCAGCAAGCCGCCGCCGTTGCCACGCAGGTCGATGATGATGCTCTTGGCACCCTTCTCCTTCAGGGCAATGACTGCCTTTCGCAAGTCCTTGGCACACCCTTCGGTAAATTCTATCAGGTTGATGTAGCCCGCATCTTCCATCAGCCCAAAGAACGGGATGGGGGCTTTCTTGATGCTGCGGCGAGTAATCTTGAAGTCGCGAGGTTTCTTCTCGCCAGGACGTTGCACCCGAAGCACGATGGTCGTGCCTGGTTCGCCCCTCAGCAGTTCGCTCACCTCGGTAGAGTTCATGCCTGTCAGGTCCTTGTCGTCAATCTTCAGCAGCACATCGCCCACATGCAGTCCAGCCTCGGCGGCAGGCGAGTCGGCAAAAGGTTCTTGGATGATGACCGTCGAATCCTTGCGTTGGCGAATGTACGCGCCCATGCCGCCATACTTGCCCGTCGTCATCATCTTCAGACTGCTCATCTTCTCTTCGGGATAATAGACGGTGTAAGGGTCCAACTCTTGCAGCATGGCGTTGATGCCGATGCGGATGAGTTTGTCCGCCTCCAGCGTGTCCACGTAGAAGATGTCCAACTGGCGATACAGGCTGTTGAAGACATCGAGGTTCTTCGCCACTTCAAAACTATGTTCCGATTGTGCTCTGACGGGCAGCATTCCCACCAGTGTCAGGAGTATCAAAAGCGTTCTTTTCATTGTTCTTCGTGATTTTGGGTACAAAGGTAAGGAATATTTACGATTTTACAATTTACGATTTACAATTTATGAGTCGATTTAATGATTTTTCGATTTTCAGACGATATACTCATGGCTCAAAAGGCTCAATTGCAAAATAAATTGTCAATTGTCAATTGTCAATTGTCAATTATTTCCTATCTTTGCAATATGGACAGAAAAGAACAGCAACGTCTGGTGCGTCGTTACTACCAGTATCTGAAGTTGGAGAAGTCATATTCCTCCAACACCATTGATGCCTACATGCGTGACCTCGACAAGTTCCTCCGCTTCATTCAGGAAGAGGGCAAGGACTTCCTGACGGTGCAGTTGGAAGACCTCCACAACTTCTCTGCCTTGATGCGTGACATCGGCATCAGCCCCATCTCGCTCTCGCGGATTCTGTCGGGCGTGCGTAGTTTCTACCATTTTCTGGTGCTGAGCGATGTGCTCGAAATCAACCCTACCGAACTGCTGGAGTTTCCCAAGCGGCCTCAGCATCTGCCCGATGTGCTTTCGGTGGAAGAGATTGATGCCATCGAATCGGTCATCGACCTCAGCCAGCCGGAGGGGCAGCGCAACAAAGCCATCATCGAGACCCTGTTCAGTTGCGGACTTCGGGTGAGCGAACTGATTGGGCTGAAAATCAGCAACATGTTTCTCGACGATGAGTTTATCAAAGTGGAAGGCAAAGGCTCCAAACAGCGGCTCGTGCCCATCTCGGGCAAAGCGGTGAATGAAATCAGACTCTACTTCATCGACCGCAACCAGTTGTCCATCCCCCTCGAATATCAGGACTACGTCTTTGTCAGTGCTCGGCGGAAGAAACCCCTCACCCGTGTCATGGTGTTTCTCATGATTAAAGAACTCGTTGAGAAAGCAGGCATCAAGAAAACCGTCTCTCCCCACACCTTCCGCCATTCCTTCGCCACCTCCCTGCTCGAAGGTGGAGCCAACCTGCGTGCCATTCAGGCGATGTTGGGTCACGAATCCATTGCCACCACCCAAATCTATACCCACATCGACACCTCCCACCTTCGAGAAGAAATCCTCGAACATCACCCTCGGAACATGAAAAAATGACAAGTCGTTCCCTCGTCTCGTATCAATTCATGCACGGGTATTGTATGATTACAACACCTCGACACGAATTGATACGCATCGAGGTAACGCAAGTTGAAGGCTGGGAAAAAAGAAAAGAGGCCTTCCGAAAAAGGGAAGACCTCTTGAGATGACAATTGTTTGAATATTGGTTATTTCAAAATGATGGTCTTGGTTTCTTTTCTGTCGTCGAGGGACAGGGATATCACATAGACACCTTTGGGTAATTGACCCAAGTTGACTATTGTGCGTGGTTGCTGAATGTCAGCGGAAAACATGCGGATGCCAGAAAGACTATAGACTTCAAGAGTGCATTCTGCAGCGTCTGCCAGTTGGTCCACCACAACGGTCACCACACCTGCACTCGTCCCGTTGTTGACAAAAAGATGTTCTTCCTTGTCCTCCATGATACCCGCAGAACGCCGTCTCGCCAATTCTTCTGTAGCCTCATCTTCTAATTCTTCCTCATCGATGAATTCTTTCACCACCGCTCCATTCTCGTCGTATTCAAAATAGAGGGTGTTCATTGTGACCACAAGAGTATCTTGAGCATCATCATTCATTGGGTCACCTGCATAACCGCGTGGATTAACCGAAAATCTTGACCAGCCTAAAGAT
>CALAVF010000437.1 GCA_937892315.1 uncultured Prevotellaceae bacterium
GGAGCGTGGCGTGGTGGCGACGGCAAGTTACGAGGCGAGGAAGTTTGGGGTGCATTCGGCACAGAGCATACAGGTGGCGAAGCGGTTGTGCAGGGAGTTGGTGATTGTGCCGCCACGATTCAGCGTGTACAAGGAGGTGTCGCACCAGATTCGTGACATCATGTCCGACTACACCGACGTGATTGAGCCGCTGTCGCTGGACGAGGCGTTTCTCGATGTGACGCACAACAAGAAGGACATAGAACTGGCAGTGGATGTGGCGAAAGAAATCAAAAGCCGCATTCTGGAGGAGACAGGACTGACCGCATCGGCTGGGGTGTCGTACTGCAAGTTTCTGGCAAAAGTCGGCTCCGACTACCGCAAACCTAACGGGCTCTGCACCATCCACCCCGACCGTGCCCTCGACTTCATCGCCCGTCTGCCCATCGAGCGGTTCTGGCTTGTCGGCAAGAAGACGGCGGAGAAGATGCACAAGATGGGCATCCACAACGGAGCACAACTGAGGGACTATTCCTTGCAGGGGCTGACGGCGGCTTTCGGCAAGGCAGGGCAACTGTTTTACGATTTCGCCCGAGGCATCGACAACCGCCCTGTGGTGACCGAATGGGTGCGGAAGTCGGTGGGATGTGAACGCACCTACGAGCATGATCTCTCCACCTCGGCAGCCATCACCATCGAACTTTACCACATCCTTCAAGAACTGCTGAAACGGCTGGAACGCACACAATTTCAGGGCACTACCCTCACCTTGAAAGTGAAGTTTCACGACTTCACACAAATCACCCGTTCCATCACCTCCACAGAGATTCTGACGACCAAAGAGCAAATCCTTCCCCTCTCCAAGCAACTGCTGCAAAAGGTCACCTTCGACCAACACCCCATCCGTCTGCTCGGCCTCTCCGTAGGCAATCCCCATCAAGACGAGGAGGAGCCGCCCCACCGTGCCGAATGGATCAATCAATACCTGCCGTTCGATGACATCGATTGGGGAATATAGACATGGAGAATATGTCAAATTAGTATCCCTCGACACCTCAAAAGTGGTCTGAGTCACACCGCCTGAGCGGTCTGAGTCACA